>NZ_DASSRP010000232.1:0-6578 GCF_035701725.1 Bradyrhizobium sp. | reverse complement strand
CTTTATATGCTCCTTGCCCGGTCCCAACCCGGCTGCTATACCGCCCGCGCTAACCCTCCGAAGGATCTCGCCCGTGGCGCACGACTATATTGTTGCAGACATCAAGCTCGCCGATTTCGGCCGCAAGGAAATCTCCATCGCCGAAACCGAAATGCCGGGCCTGATGGCCACGCGCGAGGAGTTCGGCCCGAAGCAGCCCCTGAAGGGCGCGCGCATCGCAGGCTCCCTGCACATGACGATCCAGACCGCGGTGCTGATCGAGACGCTGGCGGCGCTCGGCGCCGACATCCGCTGGGTCTCCTGCAACATCTATTCGACGCAGGATCATGCGGCGGCAGCGATCGCAGCCGCCGGCATCCCCGTGTTCGCGGTGAAGGGCGAGACGCTGAAGGATTATTGGGACTACACCGCAAAGCTGTTCGAATGGCACGGCGGCGGCACGCCCAACATGATCCTCGATGACGGCGGCGATGCCACCATGCTGGTGCATGCCGGCGTGCGCGCCGAGAACGGCGACACCGCTTTCCTCGACAAGCCGACCTCGGAGGAAGAGGAGATCTTCTTTACGCTGATCAAGCGCCTGCTCAAGGAAAAGCCGAAAGGCTACTTCGCGGAGATCGCAAAGAACATCAGGGGCGTTTCGGAAGAGACGACGACCGGCGTGCATCGGCTCTACGAGATGGAGAAGAAGGGCACGCTCCTGTTCCCGGCGATCAACGTCAACGACAGCGTCACCAAGTCGAAGTTCGACAACCTCTATGGCTGCCGTGAGTCGCTGGTCGACGGCATCCGCCGCGGCACCGACGTGATGCTGTCGGGCAAGGTCGCGATGGTCGCGGGCTTCGGCGACGTCGGCAAGGGCTCGGCGGCCTCGCTCCGCCAGGCCGGCTGCCGTGTCATGGTCTCCGAGGTCGATCCGATCTGCGCGCTGCAGGCGGCGATGGAAGGCTACGAGGTCGTCACCATGGAAGATGCCGCGCCGAGTGCCGACATCTTCGTCACCGCGACCGGCAACAAGGACATCATCACCATCGAGCACATGCGCGCGATGAAGGACCGCGCCATCGTCTGCAACATCGGCCACTTCGACAACGAGATCCAGATCGCGGGCCTGCGCAACCTGAAATGGACCAACATCAAGCCGCAGGTCGACGAGATCGAATTCCCGGACAAGCACCGCATCATCCTGTTGTCGGAAGGCCGTCTGGTGAACCTCGGCAACGCCATGGGTCATCCGTCCTTCGTGATGTCGGCGTCCTTCACCAACCAGACGCTGGCGCAGATCGAACTGTTCGCCAACAACAAGGACGGCAAGTACGAGAAGAAGGTCTACGTGCTGCCGAAGTCGCTGGACGAGAAGGTTGCCCGTCTGCACCTCGCCAAGATCGGCGTCAAGCTCACCGAGCTGCGCAAGGATCAGGCCGACTACATCGGCGTCAAGGTCGAGGGTCCGTTCAAGTCGGACCACTACCGTTACTGATCGCAACCGCCGATCAAGCTTAAAAAGCCCCGCCGCGATGCGGGGCTTTTTTCGTTGCGAGTAGCTGTTGATCGCCGCGCCATTCTTTAACGGGGTGCTAACGGCTTTCCCGCATGGTGCCGGGCCTGGTGGACTGACATTTCGCGATCCCGCCAGCCTTCAGTTGAGGACGGGAAATGAGCTCGGTGGATCAAGCTGCCAAGATTTCTCCGCTGCCGCAGGGCTCCGACGCCGGCCTGCTGATGAATACCGCGCGGCTGCGCCTCGTGGCGTGGTTCTGGATCGGTCTTGCCGGCGCCGCCTATGCCTTCGACCTGTTGCAGCAGACCAAGGATGGTCTCAGCAACGGCATCGGCCGGCCGTTCGGCGACGATTTCGTCAACTACTGGTCGGCGCCGTTCCTGGCACTGCATGGCCGCGTCGCCGAGATCTACGACTTCGCCGCCTTCCATGCCTTTGAGCAGTCCGTCACGTCGCAGAGCATCCAGTACTACCATTACTCCTATCCGCCGGTGATGTTGCTGCTGACGCTGCCGTTGGCGCTCATCCCCTACGTCCCGGCATTGTTCGTCTGGCTCGGCACGACCTGGTATGCATTCTACCGCGCGCTGAAGTTGGTCGGCGGCGAGGGCGCCTTGCTATTGTCGCTGGCGACGCCGGCCTTGTTCGTCAATGCGATGGGCGGACAGAACGGAGCGCTGACGGCCGCACTGCTCTGTGGCGGACTGATGCTGCTCGATCGCCGTCCTGTTATCGCCGGCATTCTGTTCGGCTGCTTTGCCTACAAGCCGCAGCTCGCGCTGATGCTGCCGTTTGCGCTGATCGCCGGCCGGCGATGGCTGACGGTGGTTGCGACCGGCACCACGGCGATGCTGCTGGTCGCCGTGAGCGTTGCGCTGTTCGGGCTGCAATGCTGGTTCGATTACGCCCACAATCTCGGCATCCTGCGCACGGTGATCTTGGAAGACGGCTCCGGTGTTGCGCATCGCATGGTGTCGGTGTTCGTCTTTGCCCGGATGCTCGGGGCGACGGTGCCCGTTGCGTACCTGGTCCAGGCGATATTTGCGGGCCTCGCCGTGGTGGTGGTCGCGCGGTCCTGGTGGCAGGACGATCCCGCACCGATCCGCAACGCCCTGACGATCATGGGCACCTGTTTCATGACGCCATACCTGCAGGACTACGACCTCGTCATGGGCGCCTTCGTCGTCCTCTGGCTGCTGATGGTGGAAGCGCGCTCGCGCCTGCCGGCGCAATGGTTCCGTCTCGCCGCGGCCTTGATCCTGGTTCTGCCGGCGGTGAGTGCGCCGTTCGCAAAATCCTTCGGCCTCTCGATCGCACCGCTGTTTCTGCTGCCCGCTTTCGTGCTGCTGATTTGCACGCGCACCGAGTTCGGCCGTGGTGGGACTGGGGTGAACTTCGTCCGCACTGCGGAATGACGTAGAACATCGAAGGCGGGAGACGATCGCGGGCTTCGGCTTTGCCGTTGATTTTCGTGCCGCTTTGCGCGCTAATCGGCGCCTATGGATACAACCCAGAAGACGGAACATTTTGACGTCGTAATCATCGGCGCCGGTTTGTCCGGTATCGGCGCGGGTTATCACTTGCAGCAGAAATGCGCTGGCAAGAGCTACGTCATTCTCGAGGGACGCGATTGCATCGGCGGCACCTGGGATCTGTTTCGTTATCCCGGCATTCGCTCCGACAGCGACATGTTCACGCTCGGCTATTCGTTCAAGCCGTGGACTGACCCGAAGGCGATCGCGGACGGGCCGAGCATCCTCAAATATGTCCGCGAGACCGCAGCCGAGAACGGCATCGACAAGAAGATCAGATTCCGTCACCGCGTCAAGCGCGCCTCATGGTCGACGCCGGACGCGCGCTGGACGGTTGAAGCCGAGCGCGGCGAGGGCACAGGTGACATCGTGCGCTTCACCTGTAATTTCCTGTTCTCATGCTCCGGCTACTACCGCTACGCCGACGGCTACATGCCGGAATTTGCCGGCCGTGACGACTTCAAGGGCCCGATCATCCATCCGCAGAAATGGCCCGACAAGCTCGATTATGCGGGCAAGCGCGTGGTGGTGATCGGCTCGGGCGCGACGGCCGTGACGCTGGTGCCGGCGATGGCGGAGCGCGCGGCCCACGTCACCATGCTGCAACGCTCGCCGACCTATGTGGTTTCGCGTCCGGCGCAGGATAGACTTGCAATCTTCCTGCGCGAGAAGTTCGGCAAGAGCGTCGCCTATCATGCGATCCGCTGGCGCAACGTGCTTCTCGGGCTCGCTTTCTTCCAGTTCGCGCGGCGGCGCCCCGAGCGGTTCAAGCGGATGGTGCTTGGCGGCGTCCGCCTGGCGCTCGGCCCCGACTACGACATCGCCAACTTCAATCCGAGTTACAATCCCTGGGATCAGCGCCTCTGCCTCGTGCCTGACGGCGATCTGTTCAGATCGATCCGGGAGAAGCGCGCTTCGGTCGTTACGGCCGAGATCGATCGCTTCACCGCAAGCGGCATTCGTCTGAAAGACGGCAGCGAACTTGCCGCCGACATCATCGTCACCGCGACCGGCCTGGTGTTGCAGCTTCTGGGCGGCATGGAAACCGTGGTCGACGGCCGAACGATCGATTTTGCCAAGACCATGAACTACAAGGGCATGATGTATTCCGACGTGCCGAATCTTGCCTCCGCGTTCGGATATACCAACGCGTCCTGGACGCTGAAGTGCGATCTCACCTGCGAATATGTCTGCCGGCTGCTCAATTACATGGACCGGCACGGCTACAGGCAGTGCGTGCCGCACAATGTCGATCCCTCGATCGAGCTACTGCCGGCGCTGGAATTCTCCTCCGGCTATGTGCAGCGTGCGATCGCCACGCTGCCCAAGCAGGGTTCCAAGCGGCCGTGGCGGCTGTTCCAGAATTACGCCCTCGACATCGTCGCGCTGCGCTTCGGCAGGGTCGATGACGGCGTGATGAAATATTCCTAAGCCGAAGCATTTCGCGCGTAGCCCTGCCCAAACCCGGCCTGCGTGGTTTTACGTATACGCGCAGCTTTGCGAATCAACGATCATGACCGACTGAGTCGGCTTGGGGCGCCGACCACTCGACTGGTTAACGCCGAATTAACAGGTGGAACCTAGAATGGCTCGGTCGAGATTTTGAGACCGCGTGAGGAAGCCCGAGGTACTTGAGATGGACGCCCAGCGAATTGCCATCGATGCCGTCGTTGCGTTGACCGACTGCGACCGTGAAATGGTCACCGCCTTCATTCGCCGCTTCTATCTGGCGGGCGTGAAAGACCCCAAGCGCCTCACCTTCAAGGGCCTGCAGGCGATCGCGCAGGGGTAGGGTCCAATTCGTCATTCCGGACGACGCGAAGCGGCGATCCGGAATCTCGAGATTCCGGGTCTGGTGCTATCGCACCATCCCGGAATGACGAAGCTAAGCAGCACTCACCGTCATTGCGAGCGTTAGCGAAGCAATCCAGCGCAAGAACTCTGGATTGCTTCGTCGTTTCACCCTCGCAATGACGAGGAACTACCCCTTACTTCTCTGGCTCGCCGATGTTCACTTTCAGCGTGCCGACGCCATCGACGCCGCACTCAATCTTGTCGCCGGGATGGAGCTGGGAGACCCCGGCCGGCGTACCGGTCATGATGATGTCGCCGGCGGCAAGCTTCACCTGCTGCGACAACTGCCAGATGATCTCCGGCACGCTCCAGATCAGCTCGGTCAAATCGCCTTTTTGCGTTTCCTTGCCGTTGACGGTGAGCCAGATCTTGCCCTTTGAGGGATGGCCGATCTTGGCGGCCGGCTGGATCGCCGAGCAGGGTGCGGAATAATCGAAGGACTTGCCGACTTCCCAGGGCCGCTCCTTCTTGCGGGACGCAATCTGCAGGTCGCGGCGGGTCAGGTCGATGCCGACCGCGTAGCCGTACACATGCTCAAGGGCCTTGTCGGCGGGAATGTTGAGCCCGCCGCTCTTCATGGCGACGATCAGTTCGACCTCGTGGTGAAGGTCCTTGGTCAGCGGCGGATAGGGGATGGTGGCGCCGTCGGCGACCAGCATGTCGGCGTGCTTGGCGAAGAAGAAGGGCGGCGCCCGCTCGTCATTTCCCATCTCGCGGATGTGCTCGAGATAATTGCGTCCGACGCACCAGATGCGGCGAACCGGATAGGCTTTGGTCTCGCCGACAACGGGGAGCTGGGGTTGCGGGGGAAGGGGAATGACGAAGGTAGTCGCGCTCATCAAGCAATCTCGGGGGTTGGGTGAGGGAAAATCCGCCTGCTTTTACGCGTTTGTGAGGGGCCGCGCCAGCCGGTTGGCCGGTTTCCCGGCCACACCCGGTCATTTCGGGTCTTGCTGTCGCTACGTCCGCATGGTGGAATCGTGACTTGGCGCGGCCGGCCTTTTTGGAGTAAAGGGCTGCCGTTTCAGCCGGTTTTCTCCTGGGTCCTTACACATGTTGAAGGCGCTTCTTGCTCCGCAATTCATCGGCCTGTACGTGCTCGCGGCCTCGACCGTCTATGTCCATTTCCGCGGCAAGGAGCGGCTTCGTCTCGGCCGCCAGCTCGGCGATCACTCCACCTATCTCGCGCCCTATAATGTGCTGATGTATGCCGGCTCGGCCGTGCCGAACACGCCGGTGATCCCGCTCGAGCAGTTTCCCGAACTCAAGAAGCTCAGCGAGAACTGGCAGACCATTCGCGACGAGGCCACGCGTCTGTTCGACGAGGGCTTTATTCGCGCCGCCGCCAAGAACAACGACTGGGGCTTCTATTCCTTCTTCAAGAGCGGCTGGAAGCGCTTTTATCTGAAATGGTACGACGATTTCCTGCCATCGGCGCGTTCGCTCTGCCCGCAGACGGTCGAGCTGTTGAATTCGATCCCGAGTGTGCATGGCGCGATGTTTGCGATGCTGCCGCCCGGCGGCAAGCTGGGCGCGCACCGCGATCCCTTTGCCGGCTCGCTGCGCTATCACTTAGGGCTGGTGACGCCGAATTCCGACCAGTGCCGGATCGTGGTCGACGGCGTTCAGTGCGTCTGGCGCGACGGTGAAGCCTTCATGTTCGACGAGACCTTCATCCACAGCGCCGAGAA
>NZ_DASSRP010000231.1:0-13222 GCF_035701725.1 Bradyrhizobium sp. | reverse complement strand
TGCGTGCTTCATGCCGGATGCGGACATGCGGGCAAGGGTGTTGGAGTAAACTGCTAGGAGAAGGATGCCTTATAGCTAAGCGGCGATAAGTGAACGAACTTCTCTAAGGGCGGCACCAACTCGAACATTCGAGGATGCTCTGCGAAGTCGAACACTCGGCAGAGCCGGAAGGCGTCTGGCCGTTCTGCAGCTACGGAGAGCTCATTTCTCGTGACATAGAACGGCGTGATGTCGGTACCGACGGTAGTTTTCACTTCGATAAGCCGTTCTTTGCCTGTCGCATCGAATGATAAGATGTCGAAACCGGCTCCGTCGCCCTGCTCCTCCGATATCCACGTGACTTTCCGTGCTAGGTCTGGCCGATCAATCTGTTGGAGTCGCTGCCGTTCAAAATTGAAGACCATAGCCTCTCCATCGCGCCCCAGCTTGCGGTTGCGGAAGTCGCGTTCAACCGGATCAAACTTGCGCACCAGTCGCTCCATGTCGGCTCGACGCGGCGCAATAGGGAGGAGCGGAGGAGCCGTTCCAACAAATAAGCCCTGCGACTCTGCAAAACCTTGCGCGATCTTTTCGGGATGAAGTGCAGTGGGATTACGAGATAGGAAACGATCAACTGAGGCGATAATTGCCCCTTGGTAATTCTCGGCTGGAAAATACCCCCGGATACGCGGAAGGCCCAGCTCAACTAGTACAGCCGAAATATTTCGGTGTTTGAATTCGACAGAGCTTTTGCTGCGATCAATGTGATGTCTCAGCGCTCGATTGTGTGCCGCCTTGTTGAAAGGAATGCCAGAAACTTCTTCGCCAAGCATATCAAAATAGTCGGCTACGATGCGATCGAGCTCTTCGTCAGTCCAGTCTTGTCCGGCGCTGGCCATTCCTAAAAGTGAACTAAACGGTTCAAGGCGTCTAGCCCTTCTATTGAAAGAGCGCCGCCATCACCTCTCTCGCCGCCCGCTCTCCGGAATCGTGAGCACCGTGGGCAGTGGAGAAGAAGTTCGGCGAGGTGGCTTCGCCGGCAAAGAACAGCCGGCCGTCCACGGGGGCTGCGAGCACCGCACGCTTGCCGGCATGTCCGGGCAGCGCGTGCGAATAGGAGCCGCGGGCGAACGGATCATGCGCCCAGCGCGATTCCTTTAAGGGTTTCAGCTTGCGGCGAAAGTCGTTGCCGAGAAATGACACGATCTCGTCGATTGCGTGCGTCGCCATGGCGCCGTCACCGGCGTCTTCCAGGGCTTGCGCAAACCGGCCGCCGAAAAAGCCCTCGATGCAGGGCTGTCCGAACGGACGCAGATGATAGGTGCCCATTTCGGTGCGCATCGTCGCACCGCGCAGATTGCCATCAGTGGGCAGGTCCTGCGCATCGTCGAGCGCAATCATCACCTTGTCGGCAAGGCCGAGCGGCAGGTTCGCCGCCGCATCGACTTTCTCCGGCAGGGCCGGCGAAAAGCGGATCGCGCCTTGCGCGATCAGGTTGGTCGGCACGGTGACGATGACCTTGTCGGCGGTCAGCGTGCCCTGCGAGGTCTCGATGCGCAGACGCTTGTCGGAATGGTCGATCAGGGTCACCGCGCAATTGAAGGCGATCGGCAGCGGCGCGCCGTAAGCTGCCATCAGCGCACCGTAGCCGCGGCGCACCCGCCAGTTGATATTGGTGTCCTGATAAGCGTCGACGTCGAGAATCGACAGCCGGTCGGTCTCGCAACCGTTGATATAGCTCGAGATCGCATCGATCATCGGATTCCAGCGATTGCCCGGCTCGAGATACAGGTTCGCCGGATAATCGACGCCGCCTTTGGCGGCCTGTTCGATCCGGTCGAAGAAGGCATCGATCGCGCGGAAGAACTCGGCGCGCTGTTCCGGCGGAAACGACTTGCCATAGGCGCGCTCGCGCCACGGCGGCAGCTTGCGGTCGATTTCGAAATCGAGCCGATCCGCGATTTTTACGAACGCGTTCTGGTCGGCGGAGTGCAGCCAGCCGCAGCCGAGATCGAAGGTCACGTCGGAGGATGCCATGATGGTGTGGCCGCGGCCGCCGACACGATCACGCGCTTCCAGCACCAGGAACGAGCGGCCGGCGCGCTTGAGCGCATGCGCGGCGCCGAGCCCGGCGGCGCCCGCGCCGATCACGGCAACATCGATGGAAGAGGGGAGGGACATGATACTGTCTGCTTCATCGTCATGCCCGTGCTCGTCACGGGCATCCACGTCTTACTTTCCCAGTATCCAAGACGTGGATGGCCGGGACAAGCCCGGCCATGACAGACTTAGTATATGGCGCGGAGTTTACGCCACCGCCTCGCGGGCCTTTTCGGCGCGCTTGCGGTCGTTCGGGTCGAGGAACTTCTTGCGCAGGCGGATCGACTTCGGCGTCACCTCGACCAGCTCGTCGTCCTCGATATAGGACAACGCCTTTTCCAGCGTCATCCGGATCGGCGGGGTCAGGCGCACCGCTTCGTCCTTGGAGGTGGTGCGGATGTTGGTGAGCTGCTTGCCCTTGAGCACGTTGATTTCGAGATCGTTGTCGCGGGTGTGCTCGCCGACGATCATGCCGCGATAGACCTTCCAGCCGGGCTCGATCATCATCGGGCCGCGGTCTTCCAGCTTGAACATCGCGTAAGCCACCGCTTCGCCCTGATCGTTGGAGATCAGAACGCCGTTGCGGCGGCCCTGGATTTCGCCCTTATAGGCGGCATAGCCGTGGAACAGGCGGTTCATGATCGCGGTGCCGCGGGTGTCGGTGAGCAGCTCGCCCTGATAGCCGATCAGGCCGCGGGTCGGCGCGTAGAATACCAGCCGCAGGCGATTGCCGCCGGAGGGCCGCATCTCGATCATCTCGGCCTTGCGCTCGCTCATCTTCTGCACGACGACGCCGGAATGCTCCTCGTCGACGTCGATCACGACTTCCTCGATCGGCTCCTGCCACTCGCCGGTGGCCTCGTCCTTCTTCAAGACGACGCGCGGGCGCGACACCGAGAGCTCAAATCCTTCGCGGCGCATCGTCTCGATCAGGATCGCGAGCTGCAATTCGCCGCGGCCCGAGACTTCCATCGAGTCCTTGTCGTCGGCTTCGGTCACGCGCAGCGCGACATTGCCTTCGGCCTCGCGCAACAGCCGGTCGCGGATCATGCGGCTCGTGACCTTGTCGCCCTCGGTGCCGGCGAGCGGCGAGTTGTTGACGATAAACGACATCGACACCGTCGGCGGATCGATCGGCTGCGCCGGCAGCGGCGTGTCGACCGAGGGATCGCAGAAGGTATCGGCTACCGTGCCCTTCGTGAGGCCGGCGATCGCGACGATGTCGCCGGCTTCGGCTTCGTCGAGCGGGGTGCGCTCGATGCCGCGGAAGGCGAGAATCTTGGTCAGCCGTCCCTGCTCGATCAGCTTGCCGTCGGGTGACAGCACTTTCACCGCCTGGTTCGGCTTGATCGAGCCGGACGAAATGCGGCCGGTGATGATGCGGCCGAGATAGGGATTGGCCTCCAGGATGGTACCGATCATGCGGAACGGCCCATCCTCGACCTGCGGGGCTGCGACGTGGCGCAGGATCAGATCGAACAACGGCTCCATGCCCTTGTCCTTCGGACCTTCCGGGCTGTCGGCCATCCAGCCTTGCTTGGCCGAGCCGTAGAGAATCGGGAAGTCGAGCTGCTCTTCGCTGGCATCAAGCGCGGCGAACAGGTCGAACACTTCGTTGATGACCTCGGTCGGCCGCGCGTCGGGACGGTCGACCTTGTTGATGATGACAATCGGCTTCAGGCCGACCTTGAGCGCCTTGGAGACCACGAACTTGGTCTGCGGCAGCGGGCCTTCGGCCGCGTCCACCAGCACCAGCGCGCCGTCGACCATGTTGAGGATGCGCTCGACCTCGCCGCCGAAGTCGGCGTGGCCGGGCGTGTCGACGATGTTGATCCGCGTATCCTTCCACTGCACGGACGCCGCCTTGGCGAGGATCGTGATGCCGCGCTCGCGCTCCAGATCGTTGGAGTCCATGGCGCGCTCGGCGACCTTCTGATTCTCGCGGAAGGTGCCGGACTGTTGCAGCAGGCGATCCACCAGCGTGGTCTTGCCGTGGTCGACGTGGGCGATAATGGCGACGTTGCGAAGGTTCATGTTGTTTCTTCTGCGTCAGGCAATGGAGGTGGTCACGTTCTCGCCGGAAAGACCGGAACGCGCGCCCTCGGATCAAGTTCAAAACCCTGGAGTCAAACGGGCGTCTCTGGCCGCCCAAAAAGGAAGCCCGGCCGTCGTCGACCGGGCATACCCTTACTGCGGCGCAATATAATCAGGAATCGCCGAAAAACAATCGCTTGTTTGCCGTTTGGTGAACCCGAATGACCGTTTATTTGCGGGGTTTTAGCTGCTCGTGACGGCTTCGGTCGGATAGACCCCCCGAAGTACCTCTTCGAAGTGGTTTTTGACAGATTCATTACACAGGCAGGCCCGCAATTTGAGCCGGGCCGGGTCGCGCACCACGATCGATCCGCGGCGGGTCTCGACGATCTGCTCGGCCTTGAAGGTCTGGATCACCCGGCTGGCATAGCTGCGGCCAACTCCCAGCAGGGTAGAGAGCTGCTCATGGGTCAGCGGCACGATGTTGTCGCCGTCGGTGCGCTCCATCGCCGAGAGAATCCACTTGGCCGTGCGCTGCTCGATGGTGTGGATCGCGTTACAGGCGGTGGATTGAAACATCTGCGCCAGCAGACAGTCGGCATAGCGTGCGAACACGTTGCGCAGCGACACCGAGGCCGTCTTCGCCGCATCGAGCTTGCTGACGCCCAACCGCACGAACGGGCCGCCGAACTTTACCGTGATGCGCGTATAGGCCGGCAGGTACCCGAGACTGACAATGCCGCCGACCGCGCCTTCACGTCCAACCAGCACCGTCTCGACATCGCGACCGTCCTCGTTCGACACCAGATAGGATGCAAGGCTCGCGTCGCAGGGAAAATGGACGACGTCGACATCATCGCCGGGATTGTAGAGCAGCTCGTCATCGATCGCATGCTCTGCCGACAGATACGGTTCGATCAGCGAGAAGTCTTTCTCGCTCAGCCGCCGGAGCAGATTGTTGTTCGGCCGATCGCCGCCGCGTTCGGGTCTTCCCTGTGAGATCATCCGTACTGCCTTGCCGCTACGTTCTTCCCCGCGGGGTTTCACAATAGCCGTGGGGCGTTCGAAGTTCCGTGCACAAGTGCACAGACAACAATCGGCGGGTGTGTTGGTTTCATGCGAAGTGGAGAGGTCAACCCTCGCCGATGCATCTAGGGCAGAACTGGTCTGCCGCAATTCATGCCTTTTGCCGGAACCCGTTGCCGCGATGATGGATGCGCCCAGGAGTGGCCTGCCCGAGGACGTCCTCCTTGTCGAGGATGATGCGATCATCGCGATGGACTTCGAGGATACGATCCTGCGCTTCGGGGTGCGGACGGTTCGCACCGCTGGCAACGTCGCCCGTGCGCTTCAACTCATCGAGCAGCGTCCACCTGACTTCGCGCTACTCGATATCTCGCTGATGCGCGAAAAAAGCTTCGCAGTGGCCGAACGGCTGGAGGCACTCGGCATTCCCTTCGTGTTCATCAGCGGCTACGGCGCCGAGGCCGGGCTCCCCGCGGCGCTCAGACAGAAGCCGCGTTTGCCGAAGCCCTGCACCGACGACGCGCTCGAAACGGCACTGAGAAGCGCCGCTCGCGGCGTGGTGAAGTGATTCAATTCACCTTGGGATCAAGCGTCGTCGACCACAGCGCGACGTCGTTGCGGTCCCGCAAGGTCACGGTCATCTGGCCGCTCGCACCGTCGATCCTGACATGTCCGAAGAACTGGTAGCCATCGGAAGGCGACAGTACGGCCCCAGCGGGCGCAGCCTTTACGAACCTCACCTCGGGCCCGAAGGTATGGTCGAGCTCGTTGCCCGAGCCCGTTCCGGCATGCAGCGGGCCGGCGACGAATTCCCAGAACGGCATGAACTCCTGAAACTGCGCCTTGTTCGGATTGTAGTAGTGCGCAGCCGCATAGTGCACGTCCGCGGTCACCCAGATCGTGTTGGCAATGTTGGAGTCGCGCATGAAACGCAAGAGATCGGCGATCTCGAGCTCGCGGCCGCGCGGTGGGCCGTCGCCTTGCGCAAAGGCTTCCGAGCCCCGGCCGCGCCCATCGGCGTAATCGTTATAGACGATGAGGCTGAGCGGCATGTCGGAAGCGATCACCTTCCAGGTCGCCCGCGAAGCCTTGAGGCCGCGCTTGAGCCAGGCGATCTGATCCGGTCCGAGGAAATAGGCGTCGGGACCGTAGGTTTCCTGCAAATTCGGCCCGTTGGGACCGCGGTAGCTGCGCTCATCCAGCATGAAGACGTCCAGATGCGGCCCGTAAGGAATCGTGCGGTAGACCCGGCCAGGCTCGGCGATGCTCTCGCGCAACGGATACATCTCATGGAAAGCGCGCGAGGCGCGCGCCGCCAGCAGATTGATGTCGCGCACCTTATAGGCGGCGGGAAGCTGCTTCGAGGCCGACCAGTTGTTGACGACCTCGTGATCGTCCCATTGTACGAAGATCGGTACCTCGGCGTTGAAGCCGCGCAGATTGTCGTCGAGCAGATTGTATTTGTGCGCGGCGCGGAATTCGTCGGTGGTCTCGGCGACTTTCGTCTTCTCCGGGATCATCAGGTTCTTCCAGACCTTGCCGTTGGCGAGCTTGACCTCGGGTAAAAAGACGCCGTCGGCATAGATCGTGTCGCCGGAATGAATGAAAAAATCAGGACGGTGGCTGTGCATGGCTGCAAAGCTCACCATGCCGCCATCGTCGGGATTGATGCCCCAGCCCTGACCCGCGACATCGCCGCCCCAGACAAAGCTGACATCGCGCCAGTCGGCCGGTGCAGTACGAAAGCGCCCGCTCGCGGCCTCGCCTGAAATGTCGGGATGCGAGAGGTCGCGGAATTTGACGCGATAGAAGATCTCCTGTCCGGGGGGAAGATTTTCGAGCAGCATCTTCGCCGTGAAATCGCTTTCCGGGAGCGCTGCGATCGGCGGCAGTGCCCGCGCATTCGAAAACGATTCGGTGGTCGCGACCTCGACCAGCATCTGCGAGGGGCGGTCGGCACGCGCCCACACCACGCCGCTGTCGGCGCTGACGTCGCCGGACTGCACGCCATGACTGACAAGCGGCCGGTCGGCGGCGCGGGACAGATAGGGCATGGCGACAAGGGCCGCGGCGCCGGCGGCGTGCTTGATGAAACGTCGGCGGGAGATCCCACGGAAGCGGCGAACTTTCATGTGCGTCTCGGATCGATCATTCGGCAGGTTAGCACGGCTGAAACCTAAGCGACCAATATGACCGCCTGATTGCCGCGGGGATCACGTTCCGCATGCCCGCGCGCCGGTTGATCTCCTGATCTTTCCGCATGATGATACGAAAAACCGCTTCAACCCGACGCGAGGTCGAACCCGTGCCGCGCTCCATCACCAGCGTCGCCGTCTTTTGCGGCTCGAATTTCGGCGATTCGGACGCGTATGCCGAAGGCGCACGCCAGCTCGGCCGCGCGCTGGCCAGCGCCGGGATCTCGCTGGTCTACGGCGGGACCATGAAGGGCCTGATGGGCGTCGTCGCCGACAGCCTGATCGAGGCCGGCGGCACCGCGCATGGCGTGATCACCGAGACGTTGCGCCAGCGCGGCCATGCGCATCCAAACCTTCACCGCAGCGAGATCGTGGCTTCCTTGCGCATTCGCAAGCAGCGCATGGTCGAACTCGCCGACGCCTTCATCGCGATGCCCGGCGGCATCGGGACGATGGAAGAAATGATGGAAGTCTGGACGATGAACCAGCTGTCCGAGATCGATAAGCCGGTCGGCCTGTTGAACATTTCGGACTTCTATCGGCCGTTTCTTGCCTTCATCGACCACATGGTCACGTGCAAATTTCTGCCGGCCGAGCACCGGCACTCGATTTGCGTGAATGCCGATCCCGCCGCGCTGATCGAACAATTGCGCCACTTCGTCCCGACCAGCGTGCCGAAGTGGCTGTGAGATCGGATTGCAAATGAGTCCGCCGGCCGCATCCGAATGCGACCGGCCGATCGGGAGAGACAGTACGTTATCGGGAACGGCCCGAATTTCAGCTCAGCTCGGAGGGCGGATATTCGGATCAACGCCGCCGGTGCGTGAATGGTCGAAAATCGGTTCCGGGACCCAGCCGTCACCGTAGAACAGCGGTCCGATCGCCGGACCTTCATAGACGTGGCGGTAGACCCGCGCGCGGTCAGCGGGGCCGTAGTAGCCGGAGCCGTGATAGCCGTATCCGCGGTCATATTGCGCATCGGCAGGCGCGGCCAGCGTCGTAGCGACGGCCAAGGCCGGGATCACAAACGTCAATCGCATGACGATCTCCTCAATTCGTAAATATGAGGAGCAAACCGGAACTTGCTTGGTTCCGTTCCGCCGGGCCGGCACACCTTGGCGTGATGGACACCCGTTGTGAGCTTCGGATCGAAGCTAGGTTCCCGTGACGCGCAGCGCCGATCCGGCCCGCTGCAGGCTTTGCGCGAGATTTATCAGTGCCGCCCGCCGGTCGGCCACCGCCTGGTGAAATTGTCCGAGCGCGATATTGAAGGAGGTCAGTGCGCCCTCGGCGATACCGCCCTCTTCGAAAGTACGGAGCGTCTCGCGCAGAATATCGTCCGCTTCCGCCTGCAGGCGGTCGAGCTCTTCGGCCGACTCGCTGTGGCGCGCCACAGCAATCATATCGAGCAGACGTTCGCGACGGCCGGAGGTGTTGCTGCGGTCGTCTTTCTTGAAGTAGCCGGCGAACCATGCGCCGATCGAGCCCATGGCCGACAAGCCCATCAGGCTCCACCAGATGATGTCGCTGTAGCGGTCGAGGAAGGTCTTTTCCTCGCCATCGACAAAGGCCGCCGCGCCGGGATGCACGGGGACGAAGGCGTCCTTGTCGGTATCTGGCGTCTCGATCTTTGCCGCGAGCGGAAATTCGGTCATGACGGCCTGGCGGATCGCGAACAGCTGCCGTGTGAAGGCGGCGACGGTGCTATCGGACAAATCCTTTCGCGCCACGATATGGTGCGAGAAGCTGATCGTCTTGACCTCTTCTTCGGGGCGATCGGGCGAGCCGCCAAAGGCGCCTGCCGGAATTTCGGATGCCTCGTACATCGGATGATTTTGCGCGATCGCTTCCGCCGAATCGATCTTCAGGAAGGTTGGCGCCTTGCCATCGTGGGTCGAGGCCGCCACGGCTTCCGACGTGATCTTGCTGTTGACCGGTCCCGCGGCGAGATAGGCGTCGGCCTTCTGGCTGCGGATCGCGTCAACCGCATCGGTGATCGGAAACTGGACGATGTCGACCTTGTCGGGATCGATGCCATATTGCTGCAGGATCACCTTGAGCAGATCGATATTGGCCGGCGTGCGCCCGACGACGCCGATGCGGTGTCCGGCGAGCTGCGAAATCTTGGTGATTTTCGCGGCGGATTTCTTGCTCTTCATCGGCGCCGGAACCCACAGCACCGCGGCGTTCTTGCGCAAGGTCGCCACGGCCTGCGCATTTTTCGGCACGCTCAGATCACCGCGAACGATGGCGAGGTCCGCCTTGTCGTTTGCAATCATCTGGGCGCTGGCGGTCGCGCCATCGGTCTGAATCGGCCGCAGGCGAATTTGGCTGTGGGCGGTCGCGAAAGCCTGGCTCAACGCCTGCACCACCCTCAGATCGTCGCTGTTGGCGGGACCAACCGCAATCCGCAACACGACGGTGCGCACCGCGAAATAATAGCCGGCGCTTACCATGCCGACGATCGCCAGAATTCCCGCCAGCACCACCAGCGCTGTGCTTCGCCGTGCCGAAAAGCGCGGACCGGGTCCATTCGGAGGTTCCGTCGGCGCGGCTGGCGCCGCATCGACGCCGCTCGCCATCGATCGGGAAAAGTTCAGGTCCAAAGGGGGGCTGCCTATCCGGTTCGGCCAAAAGTGTAGCAAATTTGGCACCTTTCCTTGAATAACATCGGCGTCATGGTTAGTGGCGCCAGCCCCATTCGCACGACGCAAGTGCCAGCTGCCGACCCATGTCTTTGATCCAACAGCGCCTTTTTTAAGGGCGGCGTTTCCCTTTTGCGGATCGCGTAACCTCGTTCGATGTTAGATAATGGGCCGGGCGAGAAGCCGGAGGAGGCTGACGTGACAGAGCGGTTATCGGCGGAGATGCGAAAATCGGCACTCAAGGAACTGCCGGGCTGGAACGAGGTCGCCGGGCGAGACGCGATCGAGCGCACCTTCGTGTTCAGGGACTTCAACGAGGCGTTCGGCTTCATGAGTCGCGCGGCGCTGGTTGCCGAGAAAAACGATCATCATCCCGAGTGGCGCAACGTCTATAAAACGGTCGAGGTGGTGCTCTCGACGCACGATGCCGGTGGCGTCACCAAACGCGACCTCGAACTCGCCAAGGCGATGAACGCGATCGCGGGTGGATAGCCAACCTCGTTCTGCAAGAGCTTGCAGGAACGATCCGCGATCCCCAGCTAAGCGCGGATTTCGACAAGTGAGCGCGAGAGCCATGATTTCCGAACACTCGGTTGGGTTCGAGCCGGCCGATCGGCTGGCAAAGGATCGCGACAGCGTCCGCAGGCGCTTCTGGGGCAAGTTCAAGCGGGTCGCGGCCAGCCTGCCGTTCGCCGAGGATCTGCTCAGCGCCTATTACTGCGCTTTCGATCTCAAGACGCCACGCCATGTTCAGGCGGCGCTGCTTGGGGCCATCGCCTATTTCATCCTGCCGTTCGACTTTATTCCGGACATGCTGCCGGTGCTGGGGTTCACCGACGATGCGGCGGTGCTGGCTACCGCGATCCGTCTGGTGGCGGCGCATATCGCGCCGGAGCACCGCGAGGCGGCGCGCGCCAGATTGCGGCGGATCACCGAATCCGCGGGTTGATCGGAACGGCCGGCCAAATTGAAAGGGCCTGACGTGAAGATCACGTCAGGCCCCCGCTCTCCCTGTCTTTTGGAGCGTTATCTTGATTTGGGCGCTGGCGCCTGAGCCCGGGCGTTCTGCTCGGCCTCCCAGGCCTTGAACTGCCTGAACAAGGTTTCCTTGTCGGTATCGGCCGGCAGCTTTCCGGCGGCCGAGGTGTGCTTCAGGAAGTCGTCAAAGCGGCTGCGGGAGACCGGTTCGATGCCGTGCGTGTCGAGCCATTGCTGGGCGTAGGGCAGGCGCTGCCAGCCGGCGAGCGGCGCGGACAGCGAAACCTCTTTCCACTTCGGATGGAAGGGCGGGTTCTGGAACTGCGGGAATTTCGTGAAGAACGCATCCACGAAGTTGGTGAGTTTGCGGTAGCGGTCGGTGTTCGGCGCCCAATTATAGGCGGCGAGCAATGCCGGGACCGCGATCGTATCCACCGATTCACCCTCGGCGATCAGGTTGGGATAATCCTTGGCGGTCAGCGTCGCCGGCAGATAGTCGCCCTGCAGCGGCTTCTCGTAGTCGACTTTCACGAGGTGGAAGCGGCCGTCGTTGGCGAAGTTCGACACCGACTTGTAGGGCTTGCCGCCGACCACGATCACGGCGTCGACTTCGCCCTTCTTCAGCTTCTCCATCGCGATGCGCTGTTCGATATAGACCCAGTTCGCCTTCATCCCGATCCGGTCGGCCACCGTCAGCACCGTGACGAAGGTTGAGCCGTTCGGCAGGTCGACGCTGACCGTCTTGCCCTCGAGGTCGCGCAGCGAGTTGATGGACTTCGGCGCGATGATCTGCATTTCCTCGTTGTAGAGCTTGGTCACATAGGTGAACTGCTTCTTGATGTCCTTGGCAAAGCCCTTGCGCTCGAGATAGTCGAGCGTGTCGGCGCGCACGATGCCGATGTCGACGCCCTGCAGGAACAGGATGTCGGCGACGCTTTGCACGGAACCGCGCCCGACGATCGGAAGTACGCGCAACTTGTTTCCGTCGTCGAGCACGGAGGCCAGGTCGGCGCCGAACTGCACATAGGTGCCGCCGATCGTTCCGGTGATCAGTGTCACCGTGTTCTGGTTCAGCGCCTGCTTGGTTTGCGCAGAGCCGAACTGGAAAATCGCCTTGAGGCTGTCGGAGACCTTGGCCGGATCAACGGTGGTCTCGTCAGCGCGCGCCGCGAAGCCGAACGCAAGCATCGTGGCAACGAGTGCCATTCCAATCAAACGTCGCATATTTTCCTACCCCTGAATGAAGACGACTATTGTAGTTGGCTGAGACGCCGCTGCGCGTCAGCCGAGCCGAGCTGGGCGGCGCGCTGATACCAGCTGCGAGCCATGGCCGGGTCCGGAGTGATGTTGCGGATGTCCTGCGTTCCCAGCACCGTGGGGTCGTAGGTCTGCGCCAGCATCAAGGCCGCGCTTGCGTCCTGCGCCTGCGCGGCGCGCTCGAGCAACAGGCGGGCCGGCGAAATATCGCCCGAGGCAAGCAACGCACGCGCGCGCGTCATCAGATTGGCGAGCTCTTCGCTGTCCATCCGTCGTGCCGGGGGAGCTGCCGGCGCCGCAGGGGCCGCCGGCGGCGCGATGGCAAGGGGTGCCGCGGCCGCTGCTGCCGCCGTGGCCGGCTGCGGGATATCGGCCGGCGGCTGGTTCTGATGCGCGGTCCTGAGCGCGACGGCGATTTCATCGCGCGAGGGCAGTGGCGCGGCGGCTGTCGCGAGCGCGGGGCCCGCGACCATCGCCGGCGTTGAGGCCACCGCCGCCGGCGCGGACTGACGGGGCGGGGCGGCCGGCGCTTGCGCCGTCCGGACCTCGGCAGCGCCCATCAGCGATGCGGTGGCGTTTGCAAACACGGTGAATGGGTTCTTGACCGCGACGAAAGTCGCGATCAGCGCCGCAATCGCGAACGCGCTGATCTTCAGGACGCGAGAGCTGGTCTTGCGCGGGCGGCCGAATTTCGACGAACGGACTTCCTCGTCCGAGCCCGACAAAAACAGCGGAACGGAATCGTCGGGAAGGAATTCTTCACGGGTCGCGACCGATCGCGCCGGATGCTGTGATCTGAGTTGTGAACCGAAGGCGTCGAGGTCGACCGGTTCAGCATATTGATTTTGATTGTCGTATGAACCGTAGTCCGATTCATACGGAGCCTGATACGAACGGTTGTAGCGCGGATCCTGCGCCATGGTGATGCCTCCCGTTGACTAACGCAACATCGGGCATGCCGGCATCAGTTCACGGCCCCTGCCCGCTACTAAATTAAAGTGTTGCTAA
>NZ_DASSRP010000230.1:0-3416 GCF_035701725.1 Bradyrhizobium sp. | reverse complement strand
TCACGCGACGCGCCGCCTGCCGCAAGCCCGTCATGAACGCGCCGCAGTACGAGGCCTCGGTGTGACTGTTGGCGTAATAAGGCAGCACCTTGTCGATGATGAAGCGCTCAACCGACCAGAGCGCGCGGCCGGAGGCGACATAGTCGGCATAGACGAGCGCTTTCGGACCAAACGGTCCGGTGATTTCAGCATCGTGGCCAACCAGGTCGTGGGCCAGGTGAGCGAGCCGGTCCGCGACTTCGAGGCCGTGCTTGAATTCGGCCAAGAGCTCGACGGCGCGCAAGGGGTGCGGCTTCAGAACGTCCATGCCATCTGCCTTTTGAATCACTTCGCCGCAGAGATTAGCGGACTGTGACCGATTGATTCTGCACCGTTTTTCTGTAATTCTGCGCCATTATTCTATCAAATGAACGAAGTCTGATGAAAATAGATGCCATCGATCTCAAGATTCTCGCGAAATTGCAATCAAACGGTGGATTGTCGCAACGCGAGTTGGCCGACCTGGTCGGCCTGTCGCAGAACTCCTGCTGGCGGCGGCTGCAACGGCTGACGCAAAGGGGCTTCGTGAAGGGCACGCGCACGCAGATCGATCTGACCATGCTCGGCCTCGACCTCACCGTGCTTGTGATGGTTCGGACCCGCCACCACTCGAAGGAATGGGCGGATAACTTCCGCCGGCACGTGGAACGGCTGCCCGAAGTGATCGATTTTCACCGCGTTGGCGGCGACTGGGATTACATCATCAAGATCGTGACGCGAGGCATGGGCGGTTACGACAGCTTTTATCAGCGCCTCATCACCAATTTCGATCTCGAACGGGTCACCGGAATGTTTTCAATGGAGGCGATCATTCAGGATCGGGCCCCTGACTTGACGCGCCTGGCGCCGGATCCTTCGGATCGCAAGAAGGTCTCGGCTCGACGAACATCACAATCGTCGCGAGGAAGCGCAGCCAAATCGTGAGTGGACGTCCCGCAAGGGTAAAGCGGCCGCGGCCTCGCGGAAGTCGAACAGCGCGCCGCCGTCAAGCCGCTCATTGAACTGGACGAGCCGGTGCGTTGATGCACATAATCTCACATCGGGGAAACGTCTGATGATCGCAAAAAATATGCTTCTGCGCGGCCTGACCGCCGCGTCCATTTCTGTCCTTGCCTGCGAGATTGCCTGCGCCGCGGACAAGTATCCTGCGGTGCCGACGATCGATGCCGCCGCCAGCTTCGGCTATTTCTATGCGGGCGGTCACTATGTCGGCGAAAGCGGAAAGCAGGTGATGCAGGGCGCCATGTATGTGGAGGTGATGCGGCCGCGAAAGGTTACGCAACCCTACCCTCTGGTGCTGATTCATGGCGCTGCGCAAACCGCGACGAACTGGCTCGGCACTCCCGACGGTCGCAAGGGATGGGCGCAGCATTTCCTGGAGCGCGGTTACGTCGTCTACATGGTCGATCAACCCGCCCGCGGACGGTCGGCATGGCACCCGAACATTGACGGAGCCATTCGCAGCTTCCCTGCGTCAACCCTGGAAAAACTGTTTACCGCGCCGGAGGGCGCCGGCTTGTGGCCGCAAGCCAAGAAGCACACGCAGTGGCCAGGCGAAGGCCCCGCCAAGGGACACATGGGCGATCCCATCTTCGATGCGTTCTATGCGACGCAAGTCGAGTTCATCGGCAGCAATGCCGAAACGCAGAAGCTGGTTCAGGACGCAGGCGCAGCCCTGCTCGATCGCATCGGTCCGGCCATTCTCTTGACGCACAGCCAGTCCGGACCATTCGGCTGGCTGATTGCCGACGTGCGGCCAGATCTCGTCAAGGGCATCGTCGCGATCGAGCCGAGCGGTCCTCCGTTCCAGGACATCATCATCACCGAAGGGAAAGCGCGCGCCTTTGGACCCTCCGACATCAAATTGACCTACGATCCGCCGGTCGCCGCACCAGAAGAAATCAACGTCGTCCAGCAGGAAAAGCCGGACGGCCCAGATCTGTTCGCCTGCTGGCTGCAAAAGGAGCCGGCTCGGAAGCTGAAAAACCTCGCCCGCATTCCGATCCTGATCGTGGTCAGCGAAGCGTCCTATCACGCGGTGTATGACCACTGTACCGCGAAATATCTCTCGCAGGCCGGCGCCAAGGTCGATTTCATCCGGCTCGAGCAGATCGGCATCAAGGGCAACGGGCACATGATGATGCTCGAAAAGAACAATCTCGACATCGCTCGGGTGCTGAGCAACTGGAGCGCCAAGGCGGTCAAGTAGGGGCACTTGCGGGCAGGACGCCGATCGCAAACCGCGCTGGTTACAGCCGTGGTATCAACAAGCCGCCATCGGCATTGATGACCGTTCCCGTCGCATATGCGAATGGTCCGCCGGCGAGCGCCGCCACGCATGACGCAACGTCTTCGCCCTCGCCCCAGCGGCCGGCCGGGATCAGACCGTCAGCGATCCGCGCGTCGTATTTGGCCGCGACCTGTGCGGTCATGTCGGTGCGGATCACCCCGGGCCGCACCTCAAAGACAGCAATCCCCTGCGGCGCCAAGCGAACGGCCAGCGCCTTCGCCCACATGGAAAGACCGATTTTCGAAACGCAATATTGAGCTCGATCGATCGAGACCAACTCGGTGCTGGCGGAAGTGACGAAGATCATCGTCGGACGCTCCGGTCTGCGCGCGATGAACGTCTTTGCGACCTCCTGGCTCAGGAACGCAGCGCCACGCAGATTGACGCTCATCACGACATCGAAGCTTTCCGGCGTGATCTCCAGCATATCGCCGCGCACCGGCGCGCCGATCCCGGCGTTGGAGACAAACAGGTCCAGTCTGCCGAAGGCAAACAGCACATTCGCGACCAGCCCGGAATGGCTGTCGATCGCGGTGACATCATGCCTGAAGAAGCGCGCGGTGGCGCCGGCGGCGACGAAGAGCTTTAGCGCCTCCTCGCTCGCACCGTCCTCGACGATATCCGTGAAAGCAATGTCATAGCCGGCTTTCGCGAGCGCAACGCCGATGGCGCGGCCGATGCCGCGCCGCGCGCCCGTGATCAGGGCAACGGACCGCGTCATCTCACGCTCCCTGATGGTGCCCTCTCGGGCAGATGCAGGCCTATCAGACCTTCGCCGAACAGCGCCGCATCCATTGGCCTTGGAGCCTCTCGTACGAGCAGCGGGAATTCGGATTGGGACAGGATGTCGCGCTCGAGTTCCACCCCGGGTGCGATCTCCGTGACCGTGATCCCTTCGGGGCGCAGCTTCATCACACAGCGCTCGGTGACATAGGTCACGTCCTGGCCCTGGGCGACGGCGCGCGGGCCCGAGAACGAGATGTGCTCAACCGCCTCGACGAGCTTCTTTATCTTTCCGTCCCTCTCAATCACAAGCTTGCCGCCGTCGACGGCAAGCTTGGCGCCGGCATTGAAATATCCGGAGAAC
>NZ_DASSRP010000229.1:0-7092 GCF_035701725.1 Bradyrhizobium sp. | reverse complement strand
GCTTTCAAGGACGCGCCCGATCGGCAGCACCTCGTCGCGGGCCGCCGCGTGGTCCTCATCGACGACGTGCTGACGTCGGGCGCAACCGTGGACGCCTGCGCCCGCGCACTTTTGCGCGCAAAGGCCAAAGCCGTCGACGTGCTGGTCTTTGCCCGGGTTGTGGATAACCACCGAACTCCCATATAATCGGCCATCTCCATTTACAGAGTGGATCATGGCCGCTGCTATCGAAATCTATACCCGCCCGGGCTGCGGATATTGTACCGCCGCCAAACAGCTGCTGACGCGCAAAAATGCCGTCTTCACCGAGCTCAACATCGCCAACGATCCGAACCTTCGTCAGGCAATGTACGAGCGCGCCGGCGCGGGTGCGACATTCCCGCAGATTTTCGTCGGCCAGACTCATGTCGGCGGCTGCAACGAGCTCTACGCGCTCGATCGCGCGGGCAAACTCGACGCCTTGCTTGCCGGCGAAGAGGCCGCTTCATGAGCACTGACCGCTCCTTCACTGCCGCCATGGTCCAGATGCGCACGGGCTTGTTGCCCGAGGCGAGCCTTGAGCAGGGCCTCAAGCTGGTCCGTCAGGCGGCGGCCCAAGGCGCCGACTACGTGCTCACGCCCGAGGTCAGCAACATGATGCAGCTGAACCGCAAGGCCCTGTTCGAGCATCTCGCCGACGAGACGAACGATCTGTCGCTGCAGGCCTATCGCGCGCTTGCGGCCGAACTGAAGATCCACCTGCATGTCGGTTCGCTGGCGCTGCGCGCCTCGCCCGAGCGCGCGGTTAACCGCTCGTTCCTGATCGGACCCGATGGCAACGTGATCGCAAGTTACGACAAGATCCACATGTTCGACATCGATCTGCCGGGCGGCGAGAGCTATCGCGAATCCGCCAACTATCAGCCGGGCGAGACCGCTGTGATTGCCGACCTGCCCTGGGGACGTATCGGGCTCACGATCTGCTACGACGTTCGCTTTCCTGCGCTTTATCGCGCGCTTGCCGAAAGCGGCGCCTCGTTTCTCACGGTGCCTTCCGCTTTCACCCGGAAGACCGGCGAGGCGCATTGGCATACGCTGCTGCGCGCCCGCGCCATCGAAAACGGCTGTTTCGTCTTCGCGGCTGCCCAGGGCGGCCTGCACGAAAACAAGCGCGAGACCTTCGGGCATTCGCTAATCGTCGCGCCCTGGGGCGAGGTGCTGGCCGAAGGCGGCGTTGAGCCCGGCGTCTTCATGGCAAAGATAGATCCCACATTGGTCGAAACCGCGCGCAGAGCGGTGCCCTCGCTGCAACATGGCCGGCGTTTTTCCGTTGCAGATCCGAAATCCGGTCCCGACTATCTGCACGTGGTGTCTCGGGGATCGTCATGATCCATTACAATTTGCGCTGCAAGGCAGGCCACGCTTTCGAAAGCTGGTTCCAGAGTTCGTCGGCTTACGAGCAGCAGGAGCGGCGCAGGCTCGTGAACTGCCCTGTTTGCGGATCGAGCGATGTCGAGCGCGCGATCATGGCCCCGCAGATCGTCAGCAAGAAAGGCCGCGACATTGCGCCAGCCGCCCCCTTGCCCGTCGCCGCGCCGGCTACGCCAGCCGCCGAAGTTCTTCCGCCCACGCCATCGACGCCACTCTTGATGGCGCAGGAACGCGAGCTGCGCGCCAAGCTGAAGGAATTGCGCGACCATATCGTCAGCAATGCCGATAATGTCGGCGAACGCTTTCCGAACGAAGCGCGAAAGATGCATTACGGCGACATCGAGCATCGCCCGATCTATGGGGAAGCGTCGCCCGAGGAAGCGCGCGCCTTGATCGACGAAGGCGTCGAAGTGATGCCGATTCCGACCCTGCCGGACGACCGGAACTGACGCGCAGCGTCATTCCGGAGCGATGCATCAGCATCGAATCCGGAATCTCGAACCAGGCACAAGGGATGAACAACAATCGCCATGCTTCCCGTCTCCTTTTCATCCTGGCAAATCTGGGCGACCCTCTCGGCCGTGTTCGCGGCGCTCACCGCGATCTTCGCCAAGGTCGGCGTCGAGGGCATCAACTCTGATCTCGCAACCCTGATCCGCACCGCCATCGTGCTGATCACGCTGTCGCTCATTCTGTTTGCGACCGGGCAGCTCACGAGCCCCGGACAGGTCTCGTCAAAAAGCTGGATCTTTCTGGTGCTGTCCGCGCTCGGCACCGGCGCGTCATGGCTGTGTTATTTTCGGGCGCTGAAGCTCGGGCCCGCGACGCTGGTTGTGCCGATCGACAAGCTGAGCGTGGTGCTGGTCGCGCTGTTCGGCGTGATATTCCTCGGTGAACGGCCTTCACCCCAGGGATGGATCGGAATCGCCATGATTGCCGGCGGCGCCGTATTGATCGCGCTCAAGGGTTAGAACGCGACCAACAATCCCACTCCGATCACGATCAACGCAATGCCGAAAAGCTCCCGCGGCGACAGCGGCTGCTTGAACGAATAATACGCCACCCCCTGAGCAAACAGCACCTCGATCAGAGCGAGCGTGCGCACATTGGCGGCCGCCGTCAGCGCGAATGCCAGGAACCAGAATTGCGAGGCGAATGCGCCCATAAAGCCCGCCAGCAGCGACGGTTGCCACAGCCTGAGAATACCCTTGAGCACATCAGGTGCGCGCGCCAACAGATAGGCCGTCAGGATCAGCGTTTGCACGAAGAGGCCGAACATCAGCGTGTAGGTCGCCGCCGTCACGAACGAGACGCCCTCGATCGTGATGATGGCACCGCGATATCCGTTGGCGGAAAGCGCGAAAGCCGCCGCCGAGACCAGACCGATCACGGTCGGGTGCCAATCGGCGAAAGCCTTGTCGCCGCCCACCCGCAGTGCCGTGATGACGACGCCGACGGTTGCGATTACGATCGCGGCCACTCTCAGTGTGGTGAGATGATCGCCCAGAAAAATGAAGCCGAATATCGCGGTCTGGATCGCCTCTGTCTTCAGATAGGCCGTTGTCACCACGAACGACCTGTCATTCATCGCCACCAGCATCAGTCCTGTCGCGACGATCTGGCAGAGCGCCCCGAGCAGCAGCCAGGGCCAGAACGCCACCGTTGGCGAGGGCATGGCATCGCCGGTGAAAATCAGCACCGCTGCGAAGAACAGCACAGCGAAGGGAAAGCCGAACAGGAAGCGGATATTGGTGGCGCCCCAGGTGCCGAGCGGACCGGTTAACTGCCGCTGCATGGCGTTGCGCGCCACCTGGCCCGCCGCGGCGACCACGGTAAAGGGAATCCAGAGCGAGGCGGTGGCAAACATCGGAGAATGTAGGAGGGCGAGGAACGGAAATAGTGTGGCGGATCAGAAGTGCGCATCAATTCTGCCGCGCGCTGGTCATGCGCACTTCTGAGCCAACGCCACACTAGACCGATAATATCCTAGTGTCCCTTCGATTCCGAAGTTCGTAAACGAGGAGCCGCAACATGATACGAACTTCGGAATCGGGACACTAGCCGAAGATCAGATCATGCCTTCGGCGATGACCATGTAGTTCACGTCCATGTCGGACGACAAACCCCAGCGGTCGGCGAAGGGGCTGTACACTACGCCGGTCTGCTCGGCGATCGTTAGCCGGTTATCGAGGAGGTGACGTGCAAGTTCGTCGGGGGTGACGAATTTTTCCCACTGATGGGTGCCGCGGGGCAGCCAGCGCAGGACATATTCGGCCCCGACGATGGCCAGCGCGAAGCTCTTCCAGTTGCGATTGAGCGTCGAAACCACCATCATTCCGCCGGGCTTGAGCATCGCGGCACATCGGCCGATGAACACGCCGACATCGCTGACGTGTTCGACCACTTCCATCGCCAGCACAATGTCGAAGCGCTCGCGCACGTCCATTTCCTCGACCGTCGTGCAGCGATAATCGATCGACAAATGACCGCGATCGGCATGCAGCTTTGCGGCTGCAATATTGCTGGCGGATGGATCGATGCCGATGACCTGAGCGCCGAGCCGCGTCAACGGCTCGCAGAGCAGGCCCGCGCCGCATCCGATATCGAGGACGCGCAGGCCGGAAAGGCAGTTGAGGCTTTTGACGTTGCGGTCGAACTTGCGGCAGGCGGCGTCGCGAATATAGGTCAGACGCAGCGGATTGATCTTGTGCAGTGGGGCCATCTTGCCCCTGGGGTCCCACCACTGCTCGGACAATTTGGAGAATTTGGCGATCTCGGCCGGATCGACCGTCGAAGCGGCCGCCGACGCATTCGGTGGATTGGACTGCATGGCCATGGCGCGCGCTCCCAGCTAATGCGCGGTGATGGCGCTGCGAAACGCCAAGGGCGAGGCAATCGTCTTGATGACCTGCGGCGGCACTTCTCCCATTCCCACGATGGAGACATCGCCATAGTTGAGCAGACGACCGGAAATACTCTGATCAACCTCAACGCTCGCGATCTTGTCGAGCGCGATCTCGAAGGTGTGGCGGTTGATAAAGCCGGTCTTGTGCACCACCCGGCGGTCGGTGACGTCGGTTTCGGTGGTGAGCCGGTGGAACCAGCCCCTCACCGTGTAAAAGACGGCTACCGCGGCGATGACCGCAGCGCCCGCAAGCGAGGCCAGCACCGCCGCGGGAATGGTGGCGGCGACCGTCACGGAAATGATCAGGAGCACCAACGTCACCAGCCAGGCCACAATGGCCGGCAGGTAGAAAATCCAGTGTGCATTCGTCGAATAAAGGACCTTTTCGCCCGGCTGCAGGATCTCGTCGATGTAACGCGCCATTCAAACAGCCTCAATTGTCCCAATAACTTAACGTCGGTTCGTCCCTGGCAAGGAGCGGACTTGCTCCCGGCCGCGGCGCTATGTATACGCGCGTTTCGGCCCATGCGCTCACTTAACGTTTGCGCCGGTTACATTAATAACCAGCAGGGGACTAGACCAGCCATATGGGTCGCCTCGTGATGAAATTCGGCGGCACCTCTGTCGCCAACATCGAACGCATCCGCAACGTCGCGCGCCATGTGAAGCGCGAGGTTGACGCCGGCCACGATGTCGCCGTCGTCGTCTCGGCGATGGCCGGCAAGACCAACGAGCTGGTGGACTGGTGCCGCGAGGCCTCGCCCGTGCACGACGCGCGCGAATATGACGCGGTGGTGGCCTCCGGCGAACAGGTGACCGCGGGCCTTTTGGCGATTGCGCTGCAGGCGATCGGCGTCCAGGCGCGGTCCTGGCAGGGTTGGCAGCTCCCGATCAAGACCAGCGACGCCCATGCCTCGGCGCGGATCCTCGATATCGACGGCACCGAACTGCTCAGCCGCTTCAAGGAACGCAAGGAGGTCGCCGTCATCGCCGGCTTCCAGGGAATCAACCCGCAGACCAACCGGATCACGACACTCGGGCGCGGCGGCTCCGACACCTCGGCGGTGGCGGTGGCGGCGGCCATTCGAGCCGACCGCTGCGATATCTATACCGACGTCGATGGCGTCTACACCACCGACCCGCGCGTGGTTCCGAAAGCCCGCCGGCTCGACCGCATCGCCTTCGAGGACATGCTGGAGCTGGCCTCGCTGGGCGCCAAGGTGCTTCAGGTGCGCTCGGTGGAACTCGGTATGGTGCACAACATGCCGATTTTCGTCCGTTCGAGTTTCGACAAGCCCGAAGAGATCGACCCCCACGCCAACCAGCCGCCGGGTACGCTGATCTGCAGCGAGGAACAAATCATGGAAAGCCACGTCGTCACCGGTATCGCCTTCTCCAAGGACGAGGCCCAGATTTCCATCCGCCAGATAGAGGACAAGCCCGGCGTTGCAGCCTCGATCTTCGGGCCGCTGGCCGAGGCCAACATCAATGTCGACATGATCGTTCAGAACGTCTCGGAGGACGGCAAGACCACCGACCTCACCTTCACGGTACCGGCCTCCGACTACACCCGCGCCCGCGACACCATCGCCGCGGCGAAGGCCAAGATCGGTTATGCCCGGCTCGACACCGCCACCGACGTCGCCAAGGTTTCGGTGATCGGCAGCGGCATGCGCAGCCATGCCGGCGTCGCCGCCAAGGCGTTTTCGGCACTCGCGGCGCGCAATATCAACATCCGCGCCATCACTACCTCGGAAATCAAGTTCTCGGTGCTGATCGATACCGCCTACACCGAGCTTGCCGTGCGCACGCTGCACACGCTCTACGGCCTCGATCAGGTCTAGAATCAAGTTCTCTTAGCGGCTGCAACATGGATTGGCGCAGCCGCGCCAGACGCGGTGCATGGGTTTCACTCCGTCGCACCGGTGTGGCGGACCGGAAGTCCACATCATACGCACGTCGGAATCGGGATGCTGGCAGGCCTTTTGCTTGGCAAAACAAGGCCCGATTCGGTATACGGCCTGAATGAGCCCGATTGTAAACTGTGCCACTGTTTTGGCGGTGCGATTCGGCCGATATCTCGCGGTATCTTGGGCTTGGCACCACCGAATGAATAAAATTGTTACCTTTTGAGTCCAACGCCAGCTCCCGGCCGCCCGGTGCGCTGGGCAAGCGGGAGAGGGTTTGAGCCAATGCGAAGCGCGTCGGGAGGTCCCCGCGTCCTGTTGAGACGGCTTCGCGAAACCATGGCGGAGCAGGTCAGCGCGCAGGAACGGCTGGACAAGATCGTGGTCCTGATCGCCGCCAACATGGTGGCCGAGGTGTGCTCGGTCTACGTCCTGCGCGTCGACAACACGCTCGAGCTCTACGCCACCGAAGGCCTCAATCGCGATGCCGTGCACCGGACGGTGCTGAGCGCGCATGAGGGCCTGGTCGGCCTCGTTGCCAGCGAGGCGACCCCGCTCAATCTCAACGACGCGCAAAGTCATCCGGCGTTCTCGTTCCGCCCGGAAACCGGCGAAGAGATCTATCACTCGTTCCTCGGCGTCCCGGTGCTGCGCGCCGGTAATACGCTCGGCGTGCTGGTAGTGCAGAACCGGGCGCGGCGCACCTACACCGACGAGGAAGAAGAGGCGCTGCAGACCACGGCGATGGTGCTCGCCGAGATGATCGCGGTCGGCGAGCTCGCCGGCATCGCGCGTCCAGGCACCTCGCTCGACGTCCGCCGCCCGATCCGGCTGACCGGCGCGCCGCTCAACGAAGGCGTCGGCCTCGGC
>NZ_DASSRP010000228.1:0-20586 GCF_035701725.1 Bradyrhizobium sp. | reverse complement strand
TCACCGCCTCGACCAGTGCGGTGGCGCTGGCGCCGAATCCAGGAGCGGCCCGCTCGATCGCGAGCGCCATCTCCTCGATTTGGTCCGCCAACCTGTCGCGATCGCGCTGCGCTGTGGCTTCCGCCAAAGCGCGCTCGGTCGAGGCGACCTGCTGGTCGAATTCCGCCAACTGGGCGCGCAGGGTCTTGGCGCGTTCCTCGACCTCCCGCAGCTTGGCCTCTGCGTAAGCGAGCTTCGCATCGTCGGCACCGGCCACCGCGAGCCGCTCGGCCGCGGCGCGCTTTTCTTCGACCAGCGCTTCGGCGACGCTGACCCGGTCCGCCTGTTTCTGGCGCTCGGCACGCCGATCCCGCAGCGCGTTCTCGAATCGCTCGACCGGGGTGAGTTCGCGTTTGAAAAAAAGCATCCTTCATCATCCCCGACGATCGAGATCGCTGCGCCGAATCAACCGGAATCAATACGCCGGGAAATTAGTCGGAAACTTGGATGACATTGCGGCTCAATCTGGTGCGGCCCCGCCCACGCGCTCGATTCGGCCCATGACGAACAGGAACAACAGCGCGGCGGCGAGGCAATGAGCCCCGACGAGCTAGAGCCCGGCGCCATAATTGCCCCTGTTATCGACACGATGTAGCCGAACGCGATCGGCGTCACGATGCCGGCGATATTGCCGACGCAGTTGAAGCAGACGATCAAACCGGCCGCTCAATTCTCAGAACGTCACATCACCGCGGTGAGCGGGATTGAATAGCTCTGAGATAGTCGATCACCGCTCCCGCATCGTGTTGGCTGAAGCGGAACGTCGGCATATCCGGATGAATGCTGCTGAGTCCATTCTGCAAGCGCCGGCTGAAGTCCGCATCATACAGCTTGTTCTCGCCGAGATGGCGGAACGGCGGCGCGAGCGGATGCGGACTTGACCCGGTCCTGCCGACGGCGTGGCAGCGGCCGCAGGATTCGTTCAATAGCGCCTGCGCCCGCCGCTGCTCCCTGTCCAGCGCGTGCGCCAGCCCGCTGCACGACAAGCCGATCGAAAGGGCCACGACGATTGCCCTCATGTGCGCTCCATTCAGATCAGGCCAAGGCTCGTCATTCCGGGGGCGAATGCAACGAGCGAGAATTTCTCCTCGTCATACGCGGGCCAGACCCCGCGTATCCATCGCCCTTGGCAGAACGCGAACCCGATGGATGGCCGGGTCAAGCCCGGCCATGACAAAAATGGCCGCCGGCGCTGGCGATGGTGGCTCGCCTGCTACTTCTTCACCAGCGGGCACTCGCTTTGCGAAAGCGGCTTGGCCGCATCTTCGGGAGAGATCTTGGCGACCAACTTGTAATAATCCCACGGATATTTCGACTCTTCCGGCTTCTTGACCTCGAACAGATAGGCCGGAATGAGACGGCGGCCGTCGGCGCGCAGCGGTCCCTTGCCGAACAGGGGATCATCGGTCTCGATTTCCTTCATCTTGGCGACGACCTTGGCGCCGTCGTGCGGATTGCCGCCGAGCGCATCCAGCGTCTTCAGATAATGCAGTATCACGGCATAATTGCCGGCCTGCGTCATCGAGGGCATCGCGTGATTGTTGGCCTTCTCGGAGAAGCGCTTGGAGAAGGCGCGCGTGTTGTCGTTCAAATCCCAGTAGAAGGATTCGGTGAAGGTCAGGCCCTGCGCGGTCTTCAGCCCCAGCGAATGCACGTCGTTGATGAAGAGCAGCAGCGCGGCGAGCTTCTGGCCCTGCGCGGTGATTCCGAATTCCGACGCCTGCTTGATCGCATTGGTGGTGTCGCCGCCGGCATTGGCGAGGCCAACGACCTTGGCCTTGGAGGACTGCGCCTGCAACAGGAACGAGGAGAAGTCGGAGGTATTGAGCGGGTGTTTCACGCCGCCGAGCACCTTGCCGCCGTTCGCGACCACCACAGCGGAGGTGTCACGCTCCAATGCGGCGCCGAAGGCATAATCGGCGGTGAGGAAGAACCAGGTATCGCCGCCGGCCTTGGTCAGCGCCTTGCCGGTGCCGTTGGCGAGCATGTAGGTGTCGTAGCTGTAGGAGATCGTGTTGGCGTTGCAGGCCTTGCCGGTGAGGTCGGCCGACGCCGCACCGTTATTGAGCAGGATCGCGTTCTTTTCCTTGACGACATTGCTGACGGCAAGCGCGACGCCGGAATTCGGTACATCCGCGATCGCATCCACCTTCTCGGTATCGATCCACTGGCGCGCGATGTTGACGCCGACATCGGGCTTGTTCTGGTGATCGCCGCTGATCACGTCGATCTTCCAGCCTTTGGCGAGCAGGCCGGAATCATCGATCGCCATCTTGACCGCGACCACCGCGTTGGGGCCGCCGATATCGGCGTAAAGGCTCGACATGTCGTTGAGCACGCCGATCTTGACGTTCTTGTCGTCGGCGAGCGCGGCCGTTGCCGCTCCCGATCCAAGTGCACAGGCAAGAAGCGCAGCAACGTGCCGCTTAAATGTGACAGCCATAAAAATCCCTCCCTGGAATGACCGGACAGCCCTCTTGCGGAGCCTTTGCCCGGAGCTTGATCGCTAATAGATCTTGTTTTCCGTTAGCGGCTGTTGCGGTCCCGGGCAATGCGTCTTTATGTCGATCCCTCGCCGCATCCCCGTTGTCGCCGGCGCGGTGGGGCTGCCGCGTCCGCCGGAAAACGAGCCGCAACCGCGGTGGAGACGATCCAATGAGCCAGGAGACGACGTCAGCTGCCACCCGATCGCCGCTCGCCCGCCTCCCCCGCGGCATATGGGCGCTCGGCTTCGTCAGTCTGTTCATGGATATCTCGTCCGAGATGATTCACGGCCTGCTGCCGGTGTTTTTAACCTCGGTGCTGGGCGCCAGCACTGAACTGGTCGGATTGATCGAGGGCATCGGCGAGGCAACGGCCTCGATTTCCAAGCTGTTCTCGGGCTGGCTCAGCGACCGGCTTGGCAAGCGCAAGCTGCTCGCCGTAGCGGGGTATGGGCTCGCGGCCCTGTCCAAGCCGCTTTTCGCCCTCGCTTTATCTCCGTCATTCGTGCTCGCCGCCCGCTTCGCGGACCGGGTCGGCAAAGGAATCCGTGGCGCACCGCGCGATGCGATGGTCGGTGACATGGTGCCGGTCGGCCTGCGGGGGGCGGCCTACGGGTTGAGGCAAGCACTCGATACCGTTGGCGCGTTCGCCGGTCCTCTCATGGCCGTTGCGCTGATGGCTGGACTGCACGACAACTTTCGCCTGATCTTCTGGCTTTCGCTGATCCCGGCCATGGTCTCGGTGCTTGTGCTCGTCGTCGCGGTGCGCGAGCCGCCCCATGAAGAGGTTGCCGAGCGGCCGGCGCTGAAATTGAGCGCCGTCAAAACGCTCGGCAGAGCCTATTGGATCGTGGTCGCGGTCGGCGCGGTGCTGACGCTTGCACGTTTCAGCGAGGCCTTCCTGATCCTGCGCGCGCAAGGTCTCGGACTTCCGCTGGCGCTGACGCCGCTCGTCCTGGTCGTCATGAACATCGTCTATTCGCTCTCCGCCTATCCGCTCGGCGCGTTGTCGGACCGGGTCAGCCGCCCGCTGCTGCTCGGTGTCGGCTTTGCAATTCTGATCGTGTCGGACATCGTGCTGGCCGTCGCGCCCAATCTGTGGGTGGTAGCGGCAGGCGTTGCGCTCTGGGGCCTGCACATGGGGATGACGCAGGGACTGCTGGCGGCGCTGATCGCCGACGAAGCCCCGGCAAATCTGCGCGCGACCTCGTTCGGCGTGTTCAATTTCGTCAGCGGCGTCGCACTTCTGCTGGCGAGCGTGATCGCGGGCGCATTGTGGGATATGACCGGCCCCTATGCGACCTTTCTGGCCGGCGCCGCGTTCTCGGCAGTCGGGCTGGTCGGTAGCGCACTGGTGCTGCGCAGATAGACGCGTCGGCGCCACGTTACGGAATTAGCGTCGCGTCGGCCGACGTCGAGGCTGGATGCCCTGCGAACCGATATAGGGCTAGCCCGCGGGGCCGCCGCAGTTCTTGATGTCGTTGGCGAGGGTCCAGCTTTCCTTGGTGCGCAGATTGGTCGTCTTGTAAATGCGGCCGCGAAGGTCGGCGGGACATTCCTTTGGCACCTCGACCAGACACAGATTAACCTTGTCGAACACCTGCGACTTGATGATCGAGCTTTCACGGCGCAGCGAAACCTGCACGCCGGAATTGGAGAACCTCACGATCGTGCCGGGATCGGCGCCCTTCTTGGGCTTCGGCGCAATGTCCTCGCCATAGCGGTCGGTGATCGAGGTGATCGTGGTCTCGAAACATTCGCCGACCTTGCGCGGCATCTTTGAGATGCGCTCGGTGTTGGGCAAGTCTTCGTCTTCCAGCGGATCGGGCGCCGGCGACCACTTGTCCGGCGGCGCCGTTCCGGGATTAAGCCGCTCGACCGGCGCGGCGGCGTTCTTATCGGCGAAAGAGGCGAGAAAGCTCGGTTGCTGTGTGCAGGCGCCCGTGGCGAGCAGCGTCAAGAGCCCCACCAGGCGCAGATGATTCATGCGAGGTGTCAGCATCAGCGTGCAAACCGGCTGGTGCCGTCCCCCGCGACCGAAGGCTCAAACCTGCAAACCAACCCAAGAACTCCCTGCCCCTTTTATGCCGCAACCGGCGCCCGACGTTACCGTCGGGACCCACCGGCTCGAACTGACGGATCAGCGCGATAGTGCCGGATTGGGCAAATCTAAGGGCAAAACAAAACGTTTCGCCCGGACAATTATCCGGGCGAAACGTCCTTTAGCAGAGCTTTTGGGAAATCAGAAGCTCGAGGCCTCGAAGCTTGAGACCTCAAAGACCGGTATAGCCGGCCTTGACCGGATCGCTCGAGCCGTCGCGCTCACGCAGGTAAGTGAGGCCACACACCGTCAGCCGATGCAGGTCCGTCTCGCCAGCCTCGAACAGCGTGGTGACATATTGGGTCACCTTTTCCCGTGCCTCGGCGCTGGCGGCAGCGGAATGGTTCATCAAGAGATCGTAGGTCATCATGATTCGATCGATGGCGGCTTCCATAACTCCCTCGCGTTTTGATCAAGTTGCGGGATTGAATAGTCGGCGACTTGCCGGGGCTGACTCTGACATTCACAATATGAACTTGCGGACTTGGTGAGTAACGACTGTCAAATCCACTCCACTGGCGGTCCGGTTCTCACATTCGCAATCCTTCTCGGCGGCCACTTTTGCGAATGTCAGAATCAAAGGACCCCCAGCAAAATTATGTCGTTAGTGGAGTTTAGGGTTTGACATTCGCCGCTCGGAATCGCGGCTTGGTGAGTAGCGAATGTCAAACCCACTCCACTAGCGCCTCGTATTGAGCGATCGCCTTGTTGGCGAGCCTGATCTTGTTGAACTCGCCGCGCTCGAACAGCGCGATGATGATCGCAAGCAACTGTTCGTCGGTGGCAAAACCGTCGGATATGGCGCCGGCCCTGCACAGGTAGTCGGCAGCGATCGCATAGGCGTCGCTGACCACCCCCACGTTCATGACCCTTTTTCCGCGCTCGACGAGCATCGTCATTCTCCGGACCCGCAGCGTTAAGCGCATCCGGGCGCAAAGGTTCCAACCTTGCGGCGCTTTCGGCCGGCGGCCGCCGCCTTGCGCACGGAAAACACACGCGAATCCGTCCGATGTGTTCACTTTCGTATCAACAAAACGACAAAACGCACCGGCTTCGGAATAATCCGAACCGATGCGTCATGGGGAAGTCTTTGCGAGTCGTTGCGGCCGCCGGTCTTTTACGTCGCCGGCTTGGCCGAAACGGAGCTTGTCGTGATCAGAGCCGGTAGAGGATCTGGTCGGTCCAGAAGCGCTCGAGGCGATGCAGCGACTTGTTCAGCGTTGCGAACTCTTCGTTCGAGATGCCGCCAACCTGCTCCACCGTCTTGACGTGCTTCTGATAGAGCGCATCGACGATCTTGCGGATTTCCTGGCCCTGCGCGGTCAGGCGAATGCGAACCGAGCGGCGATCGACACGCGAGCGCTGATGGTCGAGGAAGCCGAGTTCGACCAGCTTCTTCAGGTTGTAGGAGACGTTGGAACCGAGATAGTAGCCGCGCGTGCGCAGTTCGCCCGCGGTCAGCTCCTTGTCGCCGATGTTATAGAGCAGAAGCGCCTGCACCGAATTGATATCGGCGCGGCCACGACGATCGAATTCGTCCTTGATGACGTCGAGCAGACGGCGATGCAGCCGTTCGACCAGAGTCAAAGCTTCGAGATAGAGCGGCTGAACCTGAGCCTGTTGCCCCGGCGCGCGCTCGACGGTTTCCACCGCGGTTGCTGCGGCTTTCATCATGACACTTCCCCTGTTGTCGTTTTTATCGACTTATTCGACGAAACTTTTGTCCCGCCTGATAGGTGCAACTTAAGGGGAGCCTTTGAAGATCAGCTTAAATAAGACAATAAAGAGATCATGAATTTAAGAGAGTGAATCGCGGATTAAGCCTGCAATATAAGGGCCTTTCGCAACCTTTCATTGACGCTGCGCCCACCCCTGTTCACGCTTCGTCTTAGGACCTGTCGCATATGGAAACAACGACGGCGAAAGCGGCAACGCTTGGCTAACGGGTGTGGCCGGCCGCCTTACCATGACCAAATCCTTACCGCGATTTTCGACTTGTTATGGCAGTTGCTATGGCGGCCGTTCACGCGCCGCCATCCATGCCAGCGCCAGATAGGCAATCAGCATCAGCGCCTCGGCGGCGACCACCGCAAGGCTGCCGCCATAGATCGCCGGGAACATGAGCTCGATCACCGTCATTGAAACGACGGTGATCAGCCAAACCACTGCGCCCCACGGCGTTGCAAGCCAGAGCCCGACGGCGGCGACGAGTTCGATGACCGCGAAGTAGACCGTGGAAGCCTGCCAGGCCAACGCCTGGTTTTCGAAGGCCTCTTCTTCGCCGCCGACAAAGCCGGTGACCTGCGCCCAGTGGTAAAGACCCTTGGCGACGGAGACCACGGCCATGATGCGCAGGAAGAACACCAGCCGGCGGGTCCAGACGTTATCGCCGGTCTCGATGCGTTCCGACGATATCGCCTCGACCGATATCGCATGATCTCTGGAAGAGTCGCGTGCTGAGCTGTCTGACATCGACGAGGTTTGCCGGGACGGCGGTGAGATGGAATGTCCGGGACCAGTCATGGCCCGTCGGCATCGTAAAATCAATTGGGTGTGCGTGCCGCCTCGCCGCGGTGACGAAAGCCGAACGGGGTGCTAGGATAAGGGCGCATCACCCGCCAGCCAGTCGTTCCCGGAGACACCATCAAATGGCGATCAAATTTGGGCGTCCGATCGAAATGCGCGATACGCCGCGCCGAGACGCCTCCCTCTCCGCCAATCGCCTCGACCTGACCATCCGGCCGCGCCGCAACCGCAAGGCGGAATGGGCGCGCCGCATGGTCCGCGAAAACGTGCTGACGACCGATGACCTGATTTGGCCGCTGTTCGTCTCGGAAGGCAACAACAAGCGCACCGCCGTCGTCTCGATGCCCGGCGTTGAGCGCCTGTCGGTCGATCAGGTGGTGCGCGAGGCCGAACGCGCGGTCAAGCTCGACATCCCCTGCATCGCGCTGTTTCCTTATACCGATCCGAATTTGCGCGACGAGGCGGGCTCGGAAGCGGTCAACCCCGATAACCTGGTGTGCCAGTCGGTGCGCGCGCTCAAGAAGGAGTTCCCCGACCTCGGCGTGCTCTGCGACGTCGCGCTCGATCCCTACACCAGCCACGGCCATGACGGGCTGCTGCAGGACGGCAAGATCCTCAACGACGAAACGGTTGCGGTGCTGGTGCGGCAGGCGCTGGTGCAGGCCGAAGCCGGCTGCGACATCATCGCGCCTTCCGACATGATGGACGGCCGGGTCGGCGCGATCCGCCAGGGACTGGATGCTGCCGGCTTCCTCGACGTGCAGATCATGTCCTATGCGGCGAAATATGCCTCCGCCTTTTACGGACCGTTCCGCGACGCGGTCGGCTCGGCGAAGACGCTGACCGGCGACAAGCGCACCTATCAGATGGACAGCGCCAATTCGGACGAGGCATTGCGCGAAGTCGAGCTCGACATCGCCGAGGGCGCCGACATGGTGATGGTCAAGCCCGGCATGCCCTATCTCGACATTCTGCGCCGGGTCAAAGACGCCTTCGCGATGCCGACCTTCGTCTATCAGGTGTCAGGCGAATACGCGATGCTGATGGCGGCCATCAACAACGGCTGGCTCGATGGCGAGCGCACGATCATGGAAAGCCTCACCGCGTTCAAGCGCGCCGGAGCCGATGGCATCCTGACCTATTTCGCGCCGCAGGCGGCGGAAAAACTGAAAAAAGGGTAGCCGGTGTGGCGGTGCGGAGGTCGGCATCATCGCCGGTGCGAATTCGCCGTGCGGGTTTCTGAGCCAAAGCCACACTAGATCAATCGTTTTGGGTCGAGGTCTTCCGGATGCGCGCGCTCGTCCTCGCAGGCTACGGCGGACCCGACCGCACCGCGCTGGCCGAAGTGCCGCAGCCGGTCCCGGGGGCCGGTGAACTTCTTGTTCGAGTCCATGCCGCCGGACTTAATCCGGTCGATTACAAAACCCGTTCGGGCGCGCTGAAGGTAGTCCAGCGCTATCCGTTGCCGATCACGATGGGCAACGAATTTTCCGGCGTCGTCGAAAGCGCAGGTCCCGGCGTGAGCCGCTTTGCAAAGGGCGAGCGCGTGTTCGCGCGCGTCGGCAAAGCGATGATGGGCGCATTCGCCGAATACGCTCTGGTCCACGAGGATGACGCGGCGCAAATACCGGCATCGCTGGACTTTCTGTCGGCTGCGGCGGTGCCGCTTGCCGGCCTCACCGCGCTGCAGGCATTGCGGGACGAGTTGGGCCTGCGCGCCGGCCAACGCATATTCATTCCCGGCGGCGCGGGCGGCGTCGGCACGTTCGCGATCCAGATCGCCAAGCACCTCGGCGCCTATGTTGCGACCACGGCGTCGCCGCGCGGCGACGCGCTCGTCAGGCGGCTCGGCGCCGACCTCGTGATCGACTACACGCGCGAACGTTTCGAGGACAAGCTTGCGGACTATGATTGCGCCTTCGATCTCATCGGCGGCGATACGTTGGCGCGGCTGTGGCCGGTTCTCAAACCCGGCGGACAGGTTGTCTCGATCGCCGGCATGCCCGACCCGTCGACGGCCAAAAAGAACTTTGCAGGCAGCTATCGTCTCGCTGTTCTGTTCTGGATCGCCAGCCTGACCACCCGTTTGCGCGCGGCCCGCCGGGGCGCAAAATATCGCTACATGTTCATGCATGCGAGCGGGGCGGACCTCGGCTATCTGGCTTCGCTCATCGATGCCGGAAAGCTCAACGTGATCATCGACCGCGTCTTTCCGTTCGCCGAGGCCAAGGACGCGATCGCCCATCTCGAGAATGGCCACGCCAAGGGCAAGGTCGTGCTGCAGATGTGCTGATCCGATAGAGCACGGTAATCCGCGGCCGGGCTTGCCGCGGATGTCAAATCCGCTTCATCAGCGCGATCGCCAGCGGCAGGATGACGGCGGCCGTGATCGCGGTCGCCAGCAGCGCGCCATGCGCGCCGACCGCATCACCCAGGATTCCGAACAGGATCGGCGCGGTCGCGCCGGCGCCGATGGTGCCGGTATAGAAGATCGCAAACGCCTGCTCGGTACGACCCGAGGGCGCGAGATCCGGCACGGTGCCGTAGAGCACCGAGGAGGTGCCGTTGAGCATGACGCCGAGCAGGGGCAGCACCAGCAAGGTCGGCGCCAGCGGCAGCACCAGGACCGTGAGGATCGCGACCGCCGTGCCGGCTTCGGTCAAACGCACCGTCGCGAGCAGCCCAAATCGCGCCCCTAACCAGCCGCATGCGAATTTTCCGGCGGCGCCACCGATGAAGACCAGCGCCAGCGCCTGACCGACCACCGACAGCGAGGCGCCCTGCTCCTTCAGGAGAAATGGCAGGAAGGTGAGAAATCCCATGCGCACGCTGGAATCGAGAATGCCGATCGCAAGCAGGAGTCCAAACCCGCCGCGCGTACCGGAGCCGTGAGGTCCGGCCTTGGCGGCCTTGGACAGGCTGCGCAGGTTCGCCGGCAGGAAGATCGCGACCGCCACAGCGACGATCAGACCGAGCGCAGCCAGCGCCCACAGCATGTGATGCCAGGTCATGACAACCAGCAGCAACGACGCGCCGCTCGGAATCGCGGCCTTGCCGACGTCGCCGGCGAAATTGTAGGTGCCAAGCGGACCACGCGCGTCATCCTGGTAAGCACGCGAGACCGCGGCGGACGCGATCGGGTGCTGCGTGCTCAGGCCGCAGCCAATCACGACCAGCGCCACGCAGAGTCCGGCAAGCCCGGTCGAATAACCGGCCACCATGTAACCAAGTGCCGCGAGCGCGGTGCCCATCGCCAACGTGGTGCGTCCACCGATACGCTCAGCGATCCGGCCCGCAGGCACCTGCAATCCGGCCATCGACGCCGCCGCCAGCGCGCGCAAGAACGCCAGCGCGCCGTAGCCGATCGCAAACTCGGCCTGCCAGATCGGCAGGAGCAGGTAAATCAGGTCGGTATAGCCGTCGTGCAGCGCGTGTGCGGCGCAGGCGGTCCAGAGCGTGCGGGCGCGCGAGATCGGCGGCATCGCGGCCATTTCATTGTTGGTGCCGAGAGCGCTCATCCAGGTTTCACGTGCGAACGTCCGGTGGCGATGATGAGGCGCCAGGGGAGAATTCCTCCCGTTGGCGGTGCGCTCCGGAGCAGAGCAGTTTGATTTATAGACATAGATCTGTAGTGAAGCGCCTTCAACTGAGCTATTTTCTCTCCTGATGGGAGAAAAAGTCACTCGAGGAGCGCGCCGTGGCCGGTGAACACGAGTTGCCGCTGAATGCCATCCGGACGTTTGAGGCAGCGGCACGGCGCGGCAGCTTTGTCGGGGCCGCGAAAGACCTGCACGTGACGCATTGGGCGGTCGGCAAGCAGATCAGACTGCTGGAGGACTGGCTCGGCGTCCCCCTGTTCGAGCGCCGCACCCGCGGCGTCGCGCTGACCGACCATGGCGCGGAGCTGCTGTCCGACGTCAGCGCGGCGCTGTCGCGCCTGACCTCGGCGACCGGACGGCTCCGCGAGCCCGCATCGGCGCAGCGCCTGTCCGGCGTCGTGCGCGTCAACGCGCTGTCGAGCTTTGCGCTTCGCTGGCTGTTGCCGCGGCTTTCGAAATTCACCGACGCTCATCCCGGCGTCGAAGTCAGGATTTCCACCACCTCGCGCAAGCTGCGCTATGTCGGCACCGCTTTCGACATCGGCATCCGCTCGGGCGTCGAGCACGGTGCGGGCGTCCGGTGCGAGACATTGATGCCCGACCGCCGCCTGCCGGTGTGCAATCCGAAGATCCTGCGCGAGCGGCCGATCGAAACGGCACAGGACCTGCGCCGGCACGTGCTGCTGCATTCGACGACGACCCGGTCGGCCTGGCCGCAATGGTTCGCGGCCGCTGGCGTTCCTGGCCTGGTGCCTGTTCGGCATCTTGAGCTCGATCACGTCTACCTTCAGCTTCAGGCGGCCATCGACGGCCTCGGCGTTGCCCTGGGCTCGCTACCGCTGATCGAAGCGGACATCGCCGCGGGGCGCCTGGTTTGTCCGATCGCGGCTCCCGAATATCGCGCCGACGACTATCAGCTCGTGATCCCGACGGACCGCCTCCGCGATGGCGCGATCAAGGCGTTTCGAAGCTGGATTCTGGCGGAGGCGGCCGAACCGCCGATGCATCGCGCGCCGCAATCGACGACGCGCCGCAAGCGCGGCACGGTGCGCTAGGTCGCCGCGCGTTGGGTGGCCGCCGTCGGATGCGGTCCGCAATAGGGACGCAGCGCGTCCCGCTCCTCGCTCGTGAGAACGTCGACGGGATAGAGCGGCGCGCCACCGTCGCGACTGAAGAACGGATGCGGCCAGACTTTTCCGAACAAGCGCCAGCCCAGCACCTTGCCTATCACGCTCATCAGCAGCAACGGCTGGATTCCAGTCGTGCCCGGCGGCGGCCCGCCGACCGCATATTTTCCCAGGATGGCGCCGGTCATCGGGCCGAATATGTCTTGCGCGCGCCGGGTCCCGTGATCGAACGCGGCAGCGATGATGCCGACAAAGGGAACGGAGGGCGAAAGCGTGTTGCCGACCGGGGTGTTACAGCAGGCGGCATACCATCGATAGAGTCCCTTGGGCGACAACCGCAGTCCCCTGATCCGGTCCTGTCCCTGCACGAAGGCAAACGATGCCGGTGCAACCTGGATGATGTCGGACAGACCTTGCGCGCCGAACAGGTCGGCACGTCCGAGCCGGTGCAGAAAGGCCTGGCAATCCTCGCAGTAACAACCAACATGATTGACGGCCCGCCGCGAAGCGTCCGCCACAAAGCCGCGCACTTGTCCACAGCGACAGCGAAATTCCGCCCGTATACCCATCAATTGGCCCCTTCGCGCAGATTGGCTTGCGCTCGTGAGGTTGGGACGCGACGCCCGCCGATGTCGAGCCCAGAACGCCCGAAAATGGCGGAATATTTCCGACCGTCCGCGCGCGGCCGGCCTTGCAATGGCCCGGCCCATGCCCATGTCCAGGTCACCTGTTGGAGGGACGGATCATGTCGTATAGCGGTTCTGGGAATACCGGCGCCTATGGCGGCGCGGATCGCGGCGATGTGCCGCCCCATGCCTTCGATCCCGACCGTGAGCCGGAACTGTTTCGCGGCGTGCTGACCCGGCGGGTGTTCGCGTTTTTGATCGACCTCATCGTACTCTCGGTGCCGGTCGTGTTCGGCTATGTCTTCATCGCCGTGTTCGGCCTGTTGACGCTCGGCCTCGGCTGGATGCTGTTTTGGCTGGCGTGGCCGGCCTCGGTGCTGTGGGCCATCGTGTATTATGGCGCCTCGCTGGGCGGGCCGCATTCGGCGACGCTGGGCATGCGGGTGATGGACCTGGAGCTGCGCACCTGGTACGGCGCGCCGGGCTATTTCGTGCTGGGTGCCATGCACGCTGTGCTGTTCTGGGTTTCTGTTTCGTTTCTGTCGCCGCTCATCGTCCTGGTCGGCCTTTTCAATGGCCGCAGGCGGCTGCTGCACGATTTCGTGCTCGGAACAGTCATCATCAACACCTCGGTACGCGCCCCCCTGGGCCAGCCGGCCCGGACTTTTTGAGCCAGGTGCGGAAATTGCCCGAAAAGATCCGGACGGCAAACGGTTTGCAAACCAATTGACCGTTAGGCTTGGTAGCGCGATGCTGCGTTGTGTGTCGCTTACTGGAACTGATAAGTCCCGTGACCCAGCATTCGCGTGATACCCCGCAATTCTATCTGACCGCGCCGTCCCCCTGCCCCTATTTGCCGGGCCGGCACGAGCGCAAGGTCTTCACGCATCTGGTGGGCGAGAAGGCCGGCGACCTCAATGACCTCCTGACCCATGGCGGCTTCCGCCGCAGCCAGTCGATTGCCTATCGGCCGGCCTGCGACCAGTGCCGCGCCTGCGTCTCCGTCCGCGTGGTCGCCAACGAGTTCCGCCCCTCGCGCAATTTCCGCAAGATCCTGGCGCGCAACGCCGATATCGTCGGCGAGCAGCGCAGTGCGGTGCCGACGTCGGAGCAATATTCCATCTTCCGCGCCTATCTGGACCAGCGTCATCGCCATGGCGGGATGGCCGACATGACGGTGCTGGACTACGCCATGATGGTGGAAGACAGCCACGTCGAAACCCGCATCATCGAATACCGCCGCCGCAATGCCGACACCGCGATCAGCGGCCGGGGCAGCGATCTGGTCGCGGTGGCACTGACCGACGTGCTCTCCGACGGGCTGTCGATGGTGTACTCATTCTTTGAGCCGACCGAGGAAAACCGCTCGCTCGGCACCTTCATGATCCTCGACCACATCAACCGCGCGCGGCGGCAAGGGCTGCCCTACGTCTATCTCGGCTACTGGATCGAAGGCTCGAAGAAGATGGACTACAAGGGCCGCTTCCTGCCGCAGCAGCGCCTTGCGCCTTCGGGCTGGATACGGATCGACGCCTCGGGCGAAATGCTGGCCGAGCCGCAGGAGTAGCGAATGGTGTGTGGCCAATAGCGAATGGGATTTTTCGTCACAATTCGCTACTCCCTATTTGCCATTCGCGATCACTATTTCTTCACCGGCGCGTAGAACGTGCCTTCGACCTCGCAGATGTCATCGTCCTTCAGGCGATGCACCTCGATGATGGTGCGCGGTGGATACGGCCCCTGTCCCCAGAACTCTTCCTGGATCTTGTTCACGATCGGACGGTAGCGATACATGTCCGAGACGTAGACGACGAGGCGGGCCGCGTCGCGCAAGCTCGCGCCCTCGGATTCCGCGATCAGCTTCATGTTGGCGAATGCCTGGCGGATGCGCGGTTCGGCGCCCTGGACCAATTGATTGGTTTTCGGATCGATGCCGCGCATGCCGGCGATGTAGACGTAGTCACCGGCGCGGGTGCCAAGGCTCCAGGTGCCGGTCGGCTTGATCGCGCCTTCCGGCGCCAGCGTCTTCACGCCCGCAGGCGACAACGGCAATGGTTCTGCGGCAAAAATCGGATGAACCCACCACAACGCAGCAAACAGCAGCACTATTTTTTTCAAGACGACCTCCGGATTTAAGGCGCGAATGGCGAATACGGAGTAGCGAATAGTCGGAATGATTTCCACTCGCTATTCGCTACTCACCATTCGCTACATTGCATAATCCCAGACCAGCTTGGCATTGAGCGCGATGATCAGGACAGCCGTTGCGATCGCAAGTACGCTCAGCCAGCGCGGCGCGACGAACGGACCCATTTTGCGCCGGCTTGCGGTGAACATCACGAGCGGTACCACGGCAAGCGGCAACTGCAGTGAGAGCACGACCTGGCTGAGGATCAGAAGTTTTCCGGTCGCTTTTTCGCCGGCCCACAGCGTCACCAGAACCGCCGGCAGGATCGCGATCATCCGCGTCAAGAGACGCCGCAACCATGGCGCGATCCGCCAGTTCAGAAAACCCTCCATCACGATCTGGCCCGACAGCGTCGCGGTGATGGTCGAATTCAAGCCGCAGCAGATCAGCGCGACCGCAAACAGCGTCGGCGCCAGCGTCGAGCCAAGCAACGGCGCCAGAAAAGCGTGGGCCTGGTCAAGTTCGGCGACGTCGGTTTTTCCTGTCCGGTTAAAGGTCGCCGCCGCCAGGATCAGAATCGAGGCGTTGATGATGAACGCCAGACAAAGCGCAATCGAGGAGTCGATCGTGGCAAGCCTGATGGCCTCGCGCTTGTCCTGCCCGCTCTCGCCGATGTAGCGGGTCTGCACCAGCCCGGAGTGCAAATAAAGGTTATGCGGCATCACGGTGGCGCCGAGGATGCCGAGCGCGAGATACAGCATCTCGCGATTGACGATGATGTCAGAGGTCGGCAGGAAGCCGCGCAGCACCGCGCCCCAGTCAGGATGGGCGAGCGCGATCTGGACCGCAAAGCAGGCCGCGATCACGCCCAGCATCGCCACGATAAAGGCTTCAATCCAGCGAAAGCCGAAGGCCTGCAGCGCCAGGATCAGGAACACGTCCGCAGCGGTGAGTACGACGCCGACCGAAAGCGGAATCCGAAACAACAGATTGAGGCCGATCGCGGTGCCGATGACCTCGGCGAGGTCGGTCGCGGTGATCGCAAGCTCTGCGGACAGCCAGAGCGGCAGCGAAACCCAGCGCGGATATGAATCGCGGCAAGCCTGGGCGAGATCGCGGCCGGCGCCGACCCCAAGCCGGGTGCACAGCGATTGCAGAACGATCGCCATCGCGTTCGACAGCACCGCCACCGCCAACAACGCGTAACCGAATTTGGCGCCGCCAGCGAGCGAGGTCGCCCAGTTGCCGGGGTCCATGTAGCCGACCGCGACGAGATAGCCCGGGCCGAGGAACGCAAGCAGCTTGCGCCAGAACGGTCCGCCTCTTGCCGTATCCACCGAGCCGAACATGTCGGCCAGCGACGGCGTTCCGCGCGGCTGGCGCCAGGCCGTCCCTTGCGCGTGCGAACCGGCCTGATCCATTTTGCGGCCCTCGGCGCGAAAATCCGGATTTCGAACGTCCATTCGGTCAGAATGCCGAAACTGAGACCTTATTGCAACTAATTTGCAACTGCATCTGGCGATCCATCCCGCCGCGATCCGAAATCGGGTGGGTTTAAGCGGCCACAACTTCAACTATGGCAGCCAAAGAGATCAAGGAGTCTGTCATGTCCGCGTCCGGAACCGCTTCCCTGCCGTCAACCTTCAACCGCCTCGCCTGGTCCAACCTTGCCGCGCAATCGGCCGAGCAGATCGCGCTGGCCGCCGCGCCCATCGTCGCGGTGCTGCTGCTCGGGGTCGGCGAAGGCGAGACCGGCCTGTTGCAGACCGCGCTGACGCTGCCCTTCATCCTGTTTGCGATTCCGGCCGGTCTTCTCGCCGACCGCATCTCGCGCCGGCGATTGATGGCGGGCGCCGAAGCGCTGCGCGCGGTCGCCCTGCTCGCGATTCTTGGCCTGATCGCCCTGCACCAGCTCTCCATGCCGCTATTGGCGTTCGCCGGTTTCGTCGCGGTGTGCGGAACGGTGGTCTACAGCGTGGCCGCGCCGGCGCTGGTTCCCTCGCTGGTGTCGGCGCAGCAATTGCCCGCCGCCAACGCCAGAATCGAACTCGCACGCACCATCGCCTTTGCCAGCGGCCCGGCGCTCGGCGGCGTTCTCGTCGGCTGGCTCGGCGCGGCGCCCGCCTTTGCCGTGGCGGCGGCGCTCTCTGTCGTCGCTGTCGTGCTGCTGTCCGGCCTCTACGAGCCGCAGCGCGCGGCAGCACCCCGCCGCCATCCGCTGCATGAGATCAAGGAAGGCGCTGGCTTTGTGCTGCACCATTCCCTGCTGCGGCCGGTGTTCGTCACGCAGTTCATCTTCAACACCGGCTCGTTCCTGCTGCTCGCGATCTTCGTGCCCTATGCGGTTCACCGCCTCAACCTTTCGGCGACCGGCGTCGGCGTCACGCTCGGCATGTATGGCGTCGGCATGGTGGTCGGCGCGCTGCTGGCGACGCGGGTGATGCAACGCCTCGCCTTCGGCACCGTGATCGGACTTGGCCCGGTCGCCGGCTTTATCGCTGCCGCCATGATGGCGCTGACCACGGTGATCCCGTCGGCCGCGCTCGCAGCCTTAAGCTTCTTCCTGCTCGGCGTCGGTCCCATTCTCTGGGTGATCTCGACCACGACGCTGCGGCAATCGGTGACGCCCTCGAAGCTGCTGGGACGGGTGTCGGCGATCAACATCCTGAGCTATGGCGCGCGACCGCTGGGTTCGGCGCTCGGCGCGCTGATCGGATGGCTCTCCGGCGCGGAGGCCTGTCTCTACGTCGCCACCGCGATCTTCGCAGCGCAGGCCCTGGTGATCCTGATGTCGCCGGCGGTCGCGCTCGACCGCCAGCCTGCGATGGTCGGAGAGTGCGCCTAACTTTTCAAATAGCGCTCGTAGCGGCCGGCGAGGACCTCGTCGGTCGCGATCGCCGGCTCGAGTGTGTAGAGATCCTGCGCGCGCCCGATCCCGCGCAGCGCAAAGCGGCCGGTGGACACGAGATAATTTTGCCCGGCCGTATCGAGGCCATCGCGAAAGGCCGCTGACACCAGAAGTTCGCGGTCGACCGAGCGGCACATCGAGGCGATGCGGCTGACTTCGTTGACTGTCGGTCCCACCACGGTGAAATCCAGCCGGTCGTCATGGCCGATATTGCCGTAGAACACCTCGCCAACGTGCAAGCCGACATAGGCCGACGTGACCGCCCTGCCCTCGCCGCCCCGTTTTGCATTCAGCCCGATCATGTTGAGGCGAAAGCGATACTCGGCCTTTAACGCGGCGCGCTTGGCCTTGCTCATATTCTCGCTGGTGAACATCGCCAGCACGCCATCGCCCATCAGCTTCAGCACGTCGCCGCCGCAATCGTGGATGGCGTCGATCGCGGCCTGCGCATAATCGTTCAGAAACGGGATGATTTCGTCGGGCGCAATGCTCTCCGTGATCGAGGTCGATCCGCGCAGGTCGGAAAACCACAACACCGCGTTGATCTGCTCGGTGACGCCGCGCGATATCTTGCCATGCAGAACGCGCTCGGAAGCGTCGCGACCGAGGTAGACCCGCCCCAGCGTTCGCACGATATCGACCTGCTGGGCCGACTTGATCACCATTCCCAGCACCGGAACCAGATCGCGCAAGGCGTCAAGCTCGCGCTCGCGGAACCCGCCCTCGCGCCGGGTCAGCCAGTAAGAGTAGAAGCAGTCCATCTGCCCGAGCGCGCCGGTCTCGCCAAACCGGTGCACGAAGCCGAGCATATGCCGGTGGCCGCGCTCGATCAGTTCGGGCATGCGCGAGAACCGGTGCACGTCGGGATCGGCGAGGTCGAGCCGCAGTTCATCATGCCCGCCTTCGAGCATGTGGTAGAACACCGAGCGCCGCCAACCGTCGTCGTTGTCGCCGGTCGGCCCATATTCGAAAGAATCGCTTTCGTTACTGTCGGTATCGTTCCAGCGAAATCCGCGCCCCTCGAAGATCGGATGCAGCGTATCGATGAAGACGAGGCTGCGCGACAAATCGAGCCCCGCGGCGCAGCAGCGCTCGCAGAAGCCGCGGATCACGTCGTTTTCGGGCAGGCCGGTGAGACCCTGGCTGATCAGCCAGTTCATCAAGTCGACACGGGTGGCAAGTTCCATGGGGTGGGATTATGACCCGCGATCGTGGCGCGCGAAAGTCCAACTCGCTACTTCCGCGTGACGCGTTCTCCGTCTTCCTTGACAAAGGAGGTCACGGGATGGTCGAGCAGATCGAGCACCATTTCCGACGGCCGGCACAGCCTGGTACCTTTCGGCGTCACCACGATCGGGCGGTTGATCAGGATGGGATGCGCCAGCATGAAATCGATCAGCTCGTCATCGCTCCATCTGGGATCGGCGAGGCCGAGTTCGGCGTAGGGCGTGCCCTTCTCGCGCAGCAATTGCCGCACGGTTATTCCCATCGCCTTGGTCAGCTCGATCAGCTTTGCCCGATCCGGCGGCGTCTTGAGATATTCGATCACATCCGGTTCCTCGCCGCTTTCGCGGATCATCGCCAGCGTGTTGCGCGAGGTGCCGCAGGACGGGTTGTGATAGATCGTGACGCTCATGGATGAACTTCCTTTGCGACAACGGCAGCTTCACCCTTCGATCGCAGCAGCCAATCGGTCAGCCAGAGCGCCGCGAGCGCGCCGGCAAATTCGGCGGCGATGAAGGCCGGGAGATCAGCGGGCCGGATGCCGGAGAATGTATTGGTCAGCGATCTTGCAATGGCAACGGCCGGATTGGCAAACGAGGTCGAGGACGTGAACCAATAGGCCGCCGTGATATAGAGGCCGACCAGCCAGGCGATCGCCGGCCGGTTGAATTTCAGTCCCGCCAGAATGGTCACGACGAGACCGAAGGCGGCGACGCCTTCGGCAAGCCATTGCGCGCCGCCGGTCCGCACCTTGAGCGAGGCATCCCACAACGGCAGTGCGAACATCACATGCGCCATCAAGGTCCCGGCGACGCCGCCGGCGATCTGTACCAGCACATAACCCAGCGCCTCGGAGGCCGGAAGTTCACGCTTCAGCGCGAAGACCATTGTCACCGCTGGATTGAAGTGCGCGCCCGAAATCGGCCCCAGGATCGTGATCAGCACCACCAGGATCGCCCCGGTCGGGAGCGCGTTGCCGAGCAGCGCAAGCGCGACATCCTTGGTGAGAGTTTCTGCCATGATGCCCGAGCCGACCACGGTTGCCACCAGAAGGGCGGTGCCGAGCGCCTCCGCGGCCAGACGGCGGTTAAGGTCAAACAGCATCGTCAGCCTGCCTTTTCCTGACCGGAGGTCGCGCCGGGACCACGGCCGATCTCGCGCAGCTTGGCGCCAAGCGAGAGACGGTCGATGCTGGCGAGCGGCAGGCTGGCGAAGGCCCCAATTCTGTTCTTCAGATAGCGAAACGCCGTCACAAACGCGGCTTCCTTCTCGAGGTCGGTGCCTGCCACCTCGGCCGGATCTTCAATACCCCAATGCGCCGACATCGGCTGGCCCGGCCAGACCGGACACGTTTCACCGGCGGCGTTGTCGCAAACCGTGAACACGAAATCCATCGGCGGTGCATCGGCTGCGGCAAATTCGATCCAGCTTTTCGACCTCAGATCGTCCGTCGGGTAGTCGAACTTCTGCAGGACCCTGATCGCAAACGGATTGATCGCCCCCTTGGGCTGGCTGCCGGCCGAGAAACTCCGAAAACGGCCCTGGCCATCCTTGCGCAGGATGGATTCGGCCAAGACCGATCGCGCGCTGTTGCCGGTACACAGGAACAGAACATTATAGATGCGCTCAGACATCGGCGCTCTCACGCATTGGCTTTCCTCCTGGGCTTGGGCGAACAGCACGGCGCCAGATCTTCGACCAGCGGTGCGCAGATTTCGGGTCGGCCATCGCAGCAATCCTTCAGCATGAACAGCATCACCGCGCGAAACTGCGCGAGTTCGGCGCGATAGACGATCGACCGGCTGAAGCGCCGCGCCGAAATCAG
>NZ_DASSRP010000227.1:0-7301 GCF_035701725.1 Bradyrhizobium sp. | reverse complement strand
TCTTGCCGGGCGCGATCGCATTGGCTTCGCTTGCGACCACGCCGTAAGCGTTGATGCGGCCGGGGTTGGGCGTGAAATCGTCCATCTCATCGTTCATCAGCACGCCGGTGCCTGACGCGACCACGCGCGCGCCGAACCAGTCGTTGAGCGTGTAGGTCAACGAGACCGCGTTGCCGGCGCGGTCGATGATCGAGAAATGCGTGGTGTTGGAGCCCTCGTGAGGCGCGACATCCTTGCCGAACTCGCTGGAGATCCCGGCCTTGTCGGCACTGATGGTCTCGCGGATCCTGGCCGCATAGTCCTTGTCGATCAGCCGCTCGAGCGGATTTTTGACGAAGGTCGGATCGCCAAGCAGCGTATTGCGGTCGACGAAGGCACGCCGCATCGCCTCGATCTCGTAGTGCAGCGCCTGTGCCGATCCCCAGCCGAACTCGCGCAGCCTGTATCCCTCGAGGATGTTCAACATCTCGCAAAGAGCGGCGCCGCCGGAACTCGGGGGAGGCGCCGAGATCAGGTGGTAGCCGCGGTAGTCGCACTCGATCGGCGCAAGCTCGCGCGTCCTGTAGCTTGCCAGATCTTCTTCCACGATGATTCCGCCGCCGGCGCGGCTGGCCTTGACGATGGCGGCCGCGGTCCTGCCGCGATAGAAGCCGTCGGCGCCGTGAGCGCGGATCAGCCGCAAGGTGCCCGCGAGCTCGCGCTGCACCAGGCGCTGGTTCGCCAGAAACGGCATTCCCTTGTTGAGAAAGATCTCACCGGTCGAGGGGAACTTCCTGAAATCGTCGGTCGCGGACGCCAGCATGTCGACATCGCCCTGATCGAGCGTGAAGCCATCCTCGGCGAGGTCGATCGCCGGATCGATCAGCGCCGGCCGGGCCATGGTGCCGTATTTTTTCCGGGCATATTCCAGGCCCGACACCGTGCCGGGAACGCCGACGGCGAGCCAGCCGGTCGTGCTCAGGCCGTCGACCACCTTGCCGTCCTTGTCCAGGTACATGTCGCGGGTCGCAGCGCGCGGCGCCCGTTCACGGAAATCGAGGAAGGTCTTGCGGCCGTCGGCAAAGCGGATCGTCATGAAACCGCCGCCGCCGAGATTGCCGGCCGCCGGATAGACCACCGCGAGCGCATACCCGACCGCGACCGCCGCATCGACCGCGTTGCCGCCGCGCTTGAGGATGTTGACCCCGACCTCGGTCGCCAGGTGTTGCGCGCTGACCACCATGCCGTGTTCGGCCGCGACCGGCCGCACCGAGGCCGCCTGGGCTGAAACCAGACCGAGGCAGGCGAGGAGCAGACCGATCCCCGCAAGCCTCCCGGCGAGAATCCGGGAGCGATCCGGCCGAGTTTTCAACTTAAGCCTCGAAGGCTGCAAATGACTCGTCTCCCCCGATTGGGTATCTTGCAATCGCAGCACCCCTGGAGTGGATTTGACGTCGGATCGAATGACGGTTCTGAGCACTTTTAGCAAGGTTTATGTCCGAATGCGCCCTGGGCGACGCTTCGCGGCCGCTGCCACGGTCTTCTCACTGATCACAGGTGGATTTTTGCATGCCGATCCTGCCGCGGCGGCGTCCGAGGCTTGCGCCGAGATCGCGATCCTGCCGGCGCCGTTTGCGCCGTGGAGCGGCGTGCCGCTGCGGGTCATGGTCATTGCCGAGAAGCCGCTGGACGGCACCCTGTCGCTGATCGCGCCGGACGGCAGCGTCGCCGCCAAATCGGCCGACCGGCATGACGGGCCGCCTTACGCCTGGTTTGCCGAGGTTGCCGCGCCCGCGGCGGGCACCTGGCGGGCGACGCTGCAAGGACCGTCGGCCAATTGCGGGGCAACCCGCGACATCGCGGTGGCTGCGCGCAAGCCCGGGGCTTTCCAGATTCCTCCCGGGAGCATCTGGCCGACGCGCAACAACTGGAACAGCACCAACGAGGCGCTGTTCTCGGCCTGGATTGAAAAACTGTTCGACGGGCCGCCCGATCAGGATCTGAACTGGAAGGTCTGGTACGAGGTGCTGCGGGATCCGCAGCGCAACTTTCTCTACAATTATCTCGGCCGCAACGAAGACCACACCCAAACCGGCCTGCGGCCCGATTGCGCCGACTTCATCTATTTCCTGCGCGCTTACTTTGCCTTCAAGATGGGGCTGCCGTTCGGCTATTCGAATTGTTCGCGCGGCAAGCCGCCGCGGTGCGGCCAATGGTTCAACGTCGAGCATCCCGAGGTGACCCGTCCGGCTCCGCCGCCCGACAAGAATGCCGCGCCGGATGCCGAGGCCGCGGCCGCGCCGCCGCCGCCGAAGCAGCAGACGCCGAGCTTCCTGCGGGTCTTCGGCGGGCAGGCGGACCCGCAACCGGCCGACACACCGATTGCGCCGGCCGCAAACGCGGTCCCGCCTCCGCCGAAGCGCCCGACAAACTTCGCTGAGTATCTGCGCGACGTCGGCGACGTCGTCCATACCGGCTCGGTGCGTGCCGGCGATGATACCGCGGACTTCTACACCGTCCCGCTGACGAAGGAGGCGCTGCGTCCGGGCACGGTGTTCGCCGATCCGTACGGCCATGTGCTGATGCTGGTACGCCGTCTGCCGGAAATCAACGGCACGCCGGGGGTGTTCCTGGCCGTCGATGCCGAACCCGACGGCTCCATCACCCGCAAGCGATTCTGGCGCGGCAATTTCCTTTTCGTCCATGAGCCGACGCTGGGCACGCCAGGCTTCAAGCATTTCCGTCCGATCGTGCGCGACAAGGGCGGGCCGCTCCATCGCCTGAGCAATGCCGAGATCAACAGGCATCCGCAATTTTCCGATTTTTCGCTCGAGCAGTCGCAAATGTCGGCGGAAGATTTCTACGACCGCATGGACGACATCATGTCGCCGGAGCCGCTCGATCCGGCGCGCGCGATGGCGGACGCGATCACGAGCCTCACCGAACAGATCAGGACCCGCGTTACCGCGGTTGAAAACGGGCGGAAATATCAGATCAAGCAGCCGGGCGACACGGCGATGCCGGATGGCGCTTCGATCTTTCAGGCGAGCGGCGCCTGGGAGGATTTCTCGACGCCGGCGCGCGACCTGCGCCTGCTGATCGCGATCGACGTCGTGCGGAACTTCCCCGAGCGCTTCGCGCGGCGGTCGAACCGCTACGCGATCCCGGCCGGCAAGAGCGTCACCGAGGTGAAGAACGAGTTGCAGGCGGCACTGACGTCAGAGCTTGCCTCGCGCAAGGTCACCTATACGCGCAGCGATGGCTCGCAATGGACGCTCTCGGTCAAGGATGTGCTCGACCGGGCGACCGATCTCGAGATGGCCTATAATCCCAACGACTGCGTCGAGCTGAGATGGGGCGCGGCCGAGAACAGCGAAGAAGCCTCGACATGCAGACGCCATGCGCCGCAGGCGCAGCGGGTGAAAATGTCGAGCTACCGCGCCTGGTTCCGCGACCGGCACTGGCCGGCCGGCCGCGGTTAGGGCTGGATTTCAGACTGCCGCTAGGGTGCTGATACGGTGCAAGCCGGCGGGGCGAGCGACCCCGCATTGCGCTGGTGCAGCATTGATCGGGGAGCCGTATTTGTACGGACCAAGCGAAAACCGGCAGCCAATTTAAGTTCAGCCTTACCATCAGATTTTACAGGCTATTATCCGGTTCAACCTAAGCTGTCGTCGAATGGACGCGGCTTCTTGATGAACACGATCGGCAGCATCCGGCGCTGGTTCGGAATCGGCAACGCCAACGGGCGGGCGGGCCGAGCACTGCTGCTTGAGCAGTTCCGTATCCTTACCAGCCAGATCCCGATCCTCTATTGCGTCACCATCGTCGATACTCTCAGCATCGCCTACATCCTGCCGTCCTCGACACCCTGGTCTCTCAGGTTCGGCCTGCCCGGAATCCTGCTTCCCGTGTGCGCCGTCCGCCTCGTGCAATGGGTGAAGTTGAGATCGAAGCTGCCGACCCCGGAGGAGGCGCTCGGCTATCTTGCTTTCGTCCGCGGCGGCTCGACCCTGGTGAACGGTGGCTTTCTGATCTGGACCGCCATTCTGTTTCAGAACGTCGACGCCGAGCCGGCCACGCTGATCGCGCTGCTGGTTTTCCTGGGGTCGGTCGGAAGCGCATATTGTCTTGCGAGTTTTCCGAGCGCTGCGCGGCTGACGGTGCTGCTGTCCGGCTTTCCCAATGCACTGTGGCTGCTGCTTACCGGCAAAACCGTGCTGGTCTGCATCGGCCTCAACCTGTGTCTCCTGCTGTTCCTGCTCGTGCGGGTCATGAACATGAACTATCGGGACCTGGTGAAGCTCGTGACGTCGCGCGAAAAGATCTTCGCGGAGCGGGAACGGGCAAAGCGCGCCGAGATCGCGGCGGTCAGGGAGCAGGTCAAGGCTAACGAAATCGCTGACCGTTTCGACACCGCGCTCAACAACATGTCGCAAGGCCTGTGCTTCTTCGACGGCGAGCAGCGCCTGATCGTCTGGAACCGCCGCTACACCGAAACATATGACTTGGCGCCCGACAGCCTGCGGCCAGGAATGCACCTGAGGGAGGTCGTTGACCTGCGTTATGCGGTGGGAACGGCTCCCGCCATGACCAAGGAAGCATATCACCATTGGCGCGACCACGTTCAGGGCGCCGATCGACCGAGCGATACCATCGTCGAACTTGCGAACGGCCGTGTCGTCCTGATCCGTCACCGGCCGATGCCCGATGGCGGTTGGGTCGCGACCCACGAAGACATTACCGAACGCCACGAGGCCCAACGGGAGCTTTCGGAGGCGAAGGCGAATGCCGAGCGCGCCGAAGAAGCCGCGCGCGTCGCGCATGAGACGCTGGTTGCCGCGTTGGATGTGGTGCCGGAGGGGCTCGTCATTCTCGATGCGCAGGATCGCTATGTGCTCTGGAATCGGCGCTATTTGGAGCTCTACCCCGAAAGCCAGGATGCGCTCGTTGCCGGCATGCGATTTGAGGACACGTTGCGCTATGGTCTGGCGCGTGGCCAATACCCGGAAGCCAGCGGTCGCGAGGAGGAATGGCTGCAGGAGCGCCTTGCCCGGCATGCGCAGCCGCAGAGCGCGCACGAGCAACAGCTCGCCGGGGATCGCTGGATTCGGGTCGAGGAGCGCCGGATCGCCGATGGCGGCAGCATCGGCGTGCGCGTCGATATCACCGATCTGAAGCGCCGCGAGGCGTCCTTCCGTCTGCTGTTTGAGGAAAACCCGCTGCCGATGTGGGTGGTCGATCTCGACACCAGGGAGTTCCTCGCAGTCAATGCCGCGACTTGCCGGCACTATGGTTACTCGCGCGAGCAAATGCTCACGATGAAGGTGGATCAGATACGCGTCCCCGAGGAGGCGGAGCAGCTACGCGAGGAATTCGCTCGGCACAAAGGCCTGCAAACAGCGCAAGATACGCGGCGGCATGTCACAGCCGGCGGCAGGATCATCGAAGTCGCGATCGAAGCGCGGCCATTGCGTTATCAGGGCCGCGAGGCTGCCGTTGCCGTCGCCTTCGACATGACCGATCGCAAGCGTGCCGAACAGCGGATCCGGCATCTCGCCTGTCATGACGCATTGACCGACCTTCCAAATCGCGCGGCTCTGGACGAATACATGTCCGGTGCGCTCGAGCGGGCGATTGAGGAAGATCGCCAGTTTGCGGTGCTTTGTCTGGATCTCGATCGCTTCAAGCAGATCAACGATCTGTTCGGACATTCGATGGGGGACGCGGTCTTGTGCGAGGTCTCTCGCCGGCTGCAAACGGCCGCGCAGGGCGCGTTCGTGGCCCGAATTGGCGGCGACGAATTCATCGCGATCTGCGAGCAGGGGCCGATGCCATCGAGCGCCGAACTGCTCGCTTCCCGCTTCCAGTCTACGCTGGAGGACGAGATTCACGTCGGCGAACACAGTTTCGAACTCGGGCTCAGCGTCGGAATGGCCGTCTACCCGCGAGACGGCGACGACATACGGTCGCTGTTCGCCAACGCCGACGCGGCGCTATACCGCGCCAAGCACGATGGGCGCGGCGCGATCCGCTTCTTCACTGCCGCCATGGATCAGCAGCTGCGCGACCGCCGCACGCTCGAGCGCGATCTGAAGTCGGCGATCGCGAATGGAGAGCTGTCGCTCGAATACCAGCCGCAACAGCATGCCGACGGCCGCATCGTCGGCTTCGAGGCGTTGGCGCGATGGCATCATCCCGAGCGCGGTTCGATATCTCCCGCCGAGTTCATTCCGGTCGCGGAGGAGAGCGGGCTCATCGTCGAGTTGGGCGAATGGGTCTTGCGCGAGGCCTGCCAGGAGGCCGCGTCCTGGCATCCCTCGCTCCAGGTTGCCGTCAACGTTTCCGCGATCCAGTTCCGCCGGACGGCGCTTGAGCGGATCGTGCAATCCGTGATCGTCGAGACGAGAATTGCGCCGAACCGGCTCGAACTGGAAATTACCGAAGGGGTGCTGATCGAAGATGTCGGGCGCGCGCAACAGACGCTCAACGAATTGAAGGCGCTCGGCGTCAGGCTGGCGCTCGACGACTTCGGCACCGGATATTCATCGCTGTCCTATCTGCAGTCTTTCCCGCTCGACCGAATCAAGATCGACCGGACGTTCATCTCCAATCTCGGCCGCACCGAGCGCTCGCTCGCGATCGTTCGGGCGGTCATCGGCCTTGCTCACGGACTTGGCGTTCCCGTGCTTGCCGAGGGTGTCGAGACGAACAGCCAGATGGCTGTCGTGATGCGGGAAGGATGCGACGAAGTACAGGGTTATCTGATCGGCAAACCGAAGCCGATCCAGGCCTATGCCGCTATCACCACCGCCGGCAGTTCGGGGAACGCGCGGGTTCGGTATTCCGGCTGAGGTGGTGCGGGCGCGGTCGGTTACGGCATCAGCGCCTTGAACCGTGCCAAAAACCGCTTCTCGGCTTTGGCCGCGCTCCAGGGGGTCAGGTAGTCCTCGCGCGTGGCGGCAGACAGCACGGGATCGCGGCCGAACAGCCGCTTGGCCTCGTCCGCGGCGAAGCCCGCGAGCTCGGTGGCTTCCAGATAGGCCGCGCCGCGGTCGGCGGCCTTGATGGCCTGAGTGATCTTGTCGGCTAGCACGGCCGGCAGCCCGAAGCGGATGTGAATCGCGGATAGCAGGCGCTTTTCGACCGATTTGTAATCCTCGCCCAGCACCGCCTTGAATGGCGAAATCATGTCGCCGATCACATATTCGGGCGCATCATGCAGCAGCGCGGCGAGACGCCAGGTGTCGTCGATGCGCGGCATCTGCTCGCGCATCACGGTTTCGACGAGCAATGTGTGTTGCGCCACCGAAAAGATGTGC
>NZ_DASSRP010000226.1:0-4095 GCF_035701725.1 Bradyrhizobium sp. | reverse complement strand
GCCGCCTATCGGGCGCGGGGGCTCATTCTCGAGCGGCATATCCGCCTTGAGGGCTGGAGCAGCCTGTTGCTTCATAAGGTGCGCTGAAATTTGGTCAGCGTCATTTCCGGAAACCGCGCCGCGGTTATCCGGAATCTCGAGCTTCCCGGGCTCGCGATTGCGCACCATAGTTCGTGCCACGCACGCCCCGGAATGACTACATTACTTCGCGGACTTCTGCTGGCGCGGCGGCCGCTGGTCCGCCGCCTTATCGTCGGAACTGGCGCGCCGGGAGCGCGCCTCGGTGAAACGGTCGAAAAGCTGGGTCAGCACGCCGCGAGGTTTCTCGGCGGCGGACGAAGAGGCGGGTACGCGGCGCATCGGCGGCGAGATCTTCTCGAAGGTGAAGACGGGCATGGTTAATCCCTCGACGCTGGAAACTGGACGCCCTTGGAACTGGCCTTGGAATTCCACCCGGAAGGATTTTGCCGAAACGCTCCGCGACGATTCCGCGTCATGAAACGTTCAATCCCGTCTAACGCGGGTGCAGCAATTCAATCACAATAAATTCTGAATCGGAAGCGAATTGAGTCGGTTGTCGAGCCCGCGACAAGAAAGGTGATACTATCGTCCGATGTTTGAAGCGCACTTCCAGACCTTCGAAGAGCCGGAAACCGGCGTCGCCCTCTCGGCCCGTTTGTCCGCATTCCGCGAGGAGCTGACCAAACGCAACCTTACCGGTTTCGTGGTGCCGCGCGCCGACCAGCAGCAGAACGAATATGTCGCGCCCTCCGAGGAGCGGCTGGCCTGGCTGACCGGCTTCACCGGCTCGGCCGGCCTCGCCATCGTGCTCGCACGCGAGGCCGCGGTGTTCGTCGACGGGCGCTACACGCTGCAAGCGGGCAAGCAGGTCGACACCAAGGTCTGGAGCGTCCAGCCGCTGGTCGATCCGCCGCCCGAGGCCTGGCTCGCGCAGCATCTCGCCGCCGGCGATCGCATCGGTTTCGATCCCTGGCTGCATACGACGACGTCGGTGGAGAAGCTCCGCACCGCCTGCAGCAAGGCTGGCGCAGAACTGGTCGCCACCAACGGCAACCCGGTCGACGTGGTCTGGACCGAGCGCCCGCCGCTGCCGCTGGCTCCCGTCACCCTTCACGCCCCGCAATTTTCCGGCGAGGCCGAAGCGGCCAAGCTGAAGCGCATCGAGGCGGAAATCGGCAAGCTCGGCGCGGACGCGCTGGTCTTGTCCGACAGCCACGCCGTGGCCTGGGCCTTCAACATCAGGGGCGGCGATGTCGCCCACACGCCGCTGCCCCTTTCCTACGCCATCGTACCAAAAAGCGGCCGGCCGACGTTGTTCGTCGATCACCGCAAGCTTTCCAACAGCGTCCGCGATCATCTCGAACAGACCGCGACGGTGGCCGATCCCGACGCGCTGACGTCAAAACTGGTCGAGCTGTCAAAAACCGGCGCGGCGATCGCCCTCGACAGCGTCACCGCCGCCGACGCGCTGGCCGGCCTCATCTCGTCCAATGGCGGCAAGCCGCTGCGGGGCAGCGATCCCGTGGCGATGCTCAAGGCGGTCAAGAACGCCACCGAGATCGCCGGCACCAGAGCCGCGCACCGGCGCGATGCGATTGCGCTGGCGCGCTTTCTCGCCTGGGTCGACCGCGAGGCGCCGGGGGGCAGCCTGACCGAGATCGACGCCGTGGAGGCGCTCGAAACCTTCCGCCGCGACACCGGCGCGCTGAAGGACGTCTCGTTTCCGACCATTTCGGGCACCGGGCCGAATGGCGCGATCGTGCATTACCGTGTCACCCGCAAGAGCAACCGCCGGATCGCGCGCGGCGATCTGCTCTTGATCGATTCCGGCGCGCAATACGAAGACGGCACCACCGACGTCACCCGCACCATCGCGATCGGCGAGCCGACGCATGAGATGCGCGACCGCTTCACCCGCGTATTGCGGGGACATATCGCGATTTCGCGCGCGCTGTTTCCTGACGGCACGACAGGCGCGCAGCTCGACACGCTGGCGCGGCAATTCCTGTGGCAGGCCGGCGTCGATTTCGAGCACGGCACCGGCCACGGCGTCGGCAGTTACCTTTCGGTGCACGAAGGTCCGGCGCGGATCTCCAAGCTCGGCACCACGCCGCTCAAGCGCGGCATGATCCTGTCCAACGAGCCGGGCTACTACAAGACCGACGCCTTCGGCATCCGCATCGAGAACCTCGAGCTCGTCGTCGCGGCCGAAATCGCCGGCGCCGAAAAGCCGGTCAACGCGTTCGAGACCCTGACGCTGGCGCCGATCGATCGCCGCCTGGTCGATCTGAACATGCTCTCCGGCGAGGAATTGAGCTGGCTCAACGAATACCACGACCGCGTCCGCCACGCCGTGCGCGGCCACGTCGACGAGGCGACCAAGACTTGGCTCGACCAAGCCACCGCGCCGCTGTCGCTGTAGCCATCGAGGTCATACCCCGCGAAAGCGGGGTATCCAGTACGCCGTGGCTCCTCGATCATCACACCGTTTCTGGAATACTGGATCGTCCGCTTTCGCGGACGATGACGAACCCAACAGATTGATGATCCCGCTCGCCTACCTTCCGCACCGACTGCTGCCTTTCTCGCCATTCCCTCATCACAGACCCGATTGCGCCGCGCGCATCCCGAAAAACGAATAGCCGCATTCCGAAACACCGCATTTGCGAGGTCACGAATGCGGCTAAGGTCCTCAGCAACAAATCACTTCAATGAAAGCAGAGGACGCGTACCAGATCGCCTCCGCGATATTGCGGGCAGCGGTCTGATCGCGGCTGCGGAAACTGGGCTCTCCATGCACGGCGTCGTCGGCAGATCGGCCGCACTGACCGAGAACGAAACGGCCGCATCGACGCGGGTCATGCTGCTGCTCCTGGTCGCCATGACCGGGGTGGCGCCGATCTCGCTCTACATGCTGGTGCCGGCGCTGCCCGTTCTGGCGAAGAATTTCGCAAGCGACGTCTCGATCGCGCAGATGACCGTGTCGCTCTATATGGTCGGCATCGCCTGTTCGCAGATCGTAATGGGACCGCTCTCCGACCGCTTCGGCCGAAGGCCGGTCCTGCTCGCCGGTCTCGGGTTGATGGTGGTGGCGAGCGCGGCCTGTATCTTCGCGCACTCGCTGCCGCAACTGATCGCCGCGCGGTTTTTCCAGGCGCTCGGCGGCGCCACCGGCATGGTGGTGAGCCGCGCCATCATCCGCGATCTCTACCGCCGCGAACGTATCTCTTCGATGATCAGCCTCGTGATTGCGGTGATGATGATCGCGCAGATGCTGAGCCCCTTGACCGGCGGCCTACTGGAGACCGCCTTCGGCTGGCGCTCGATCTTCTATGTCGCCACCGCCATGTCGCTGGCCGTGGCCGTCGCGATCACGCTGGCGCTGCCGGAAACCCGCCGCGTGCGGCTTTCGAGTTCGAGCTTTCGCGGCGACGTCCGCAACCTCCTGACCAGCCGCGCCTTCATCGGCTATATGCTGTGCCAGGTGCTGGCCTCGCAGATCGTCTTCACCTTCGCCGGCGCAGGTCCCTACATCGTGGTGACGCATATGGGCCGCACCGGCGCCGAATATGGCGCATGGTTTGCGACCACCGGCTTTGCCTATCTGATCGGCAATCTGTTCTGCGTGCGGTTCTCGCCGCGCTACCAGCTCGAACGGCTGATCTGGTTCGGACTGGCGCTGCAACTCCTCGGCAGCCTGTTGAACCTGGTCTGGGGCGTTGCCGGGATCAACCAGCTGCCGGCATGGCTGTTCGGCACCCAGATGATCGTGATGTTCGCCAATGCCTTCGTGATGTCGAACTCCGCCGCCGGCGCCATCAGCGTCCGGCCCGAAGCGGCCGGCACCGCCTCCGGCGCGATGGGATTTTTGCAGATGGGCCTGGGCTCGTTCCTGTCGCAGTTCGGAGCTTATTTGGGCGGCCATTTCACGACGCCGCTGCCGCTCAATATTGCCGTGTTCGCGCTCTCGCTTGCCTGCGTTTCGACGATGGTTTTCATCATCCCGAGAGGCAAGACCATCGTGAGCGAGGAGTTGATCGAGCGGGCCGAAGAAGAGAGCGGGATCGTGTGACT
>NZ_DASSRP010000225.1:0-5152 GCF_035701725.1 Bradyrhizobium sp. | reverse complement strand
AGCACCGTTCGCTTGTACCGGTGTGCCGGCTGCGGAGAAATCGTTTGGGACGAGGGTGCCGACGCGATCTAGCCGGCGCGCCAAAGACGGAGGTTGGGGGATCAGTTCTGCGAACAAGACTGTCGAATTGAAAATTGCCGGCGGCACAGCGTCCTCGATCCCGGCCGCTGGCTCGGTAATCCACCCACGGGCTGGAGGCAACCGCAACCAGCTTTTTGCAGCGAGAAGATTGCCAGAGGAGTGAATACGATGAGAGGACATAATACTGCGGCGCGGCCGTTCGACATCAGTCAGATCGAGGGAGAAATTCACGAAGCGGTGGTGCACAGGACCCCGCACATCCAGCCGGTGGACTCGGTGCCGCGGGTGCTCGCGGTTCCGGACTATGTCAACCACCGTGAAGACGCGACCGAGATCGGCAAGCTCTCGGCCGAGGCCATTGTCAGGGAATATGAGCTGACCGCGAAGGAAATCGAAGCGGTCGGCGAGTTCGTGAAGGAAATGGCGCAGCGCTGCGAACAGCTTACGACATCGGCTTCCGCCATGCTCAAGGATATCAAGGCCACGGCGGCGCGCTATCGCAAGGAAGGCAAGCGCATCTTCAACGAAATCGAATCCTGCTCCAGCGCCACCGACGAGGTCCGTCAGCTCTGCGAGACGTTCCGGGACCGGATCGCGGCGAAGGCGCCCGAGGGAATGACATGATCCTGTACTGGGTGGTGCCGTACCTTCTGGTCATGGCACCGCTCCTCATTGTGCTGGTCTCGGTGACGCTGGGCGGCTGCGCGATGACACGGACGACCGGCGATCAGGTCTCCCAGACGCGGTTCTACGCCGATGCGAACAGCAGAACCGGGGACGAACTGGTCAAGGAGTTGGAGCGGCGCGAGGTCCGCGCCGAACTGCGACGCACCATTGACGAGGCGCAGCGATGATCTGCGATTCCTGCCGGCGCGATGTGGACTACGTCAAGGCATCGTTCTGGCATCGAGAGGCGATGATGTGTCGCGAGTGCCTCGCCCAATGGTGCGATCCCGATAACATTTATGATGCCGGCGCGGGCGACGCGGCGAGTGTCGGAAACTATGTCCGTCTCCAGCATGGTCTTCCACCACTCGCCGCTGCGCTGGCAGCGCTGCTGCTGACAGGCGCGCCGGCCGCGCACGCCTCGCGCCACTGTCTCGATCAGGCTGAAGCAGGCAGGACATGGCCGTCCCAGGCGCTAATGAGGGACGGCGACGGCTGCTGGACCTACGACCGTCATTCGTCTCGCGTGCGGATGTCAGTCACGGCAGCGCAGGAAACGCCCGCCGCACCGGCGACGCCCGTACCCGTGGGGGAAGCAACGTTGGCGGATCGCTTTGGTGAAGTGGGCATGCTTCGGCTCGAGCTGGATCAGCTCGGGCCGAAGCCCGTCTCGCGGCGGCCGCCGCAATCGGAACCGTTCGAGAATGCCCGGCAATTTGCGCTGTTCGTCTGGATCGTGCTGGCCGTCACCTCCGTCGTCGAGGTTGCGACCGGGGCGATCACGCGCAAGGCCTCGCGCCCGCGATGGCCGGCCCGGAGAGCCGCCCGGTAACGGCTGGCATCTTCAGCGCACCGCCTGATCCTGGAGCAATACCTCAAGCTCGGCCTGCGCCCCGCTGGCCTGATCGAACAAGTGGTGGTTGAAAGCCCAGATCGCAGCCTGCGTGCGATTGCTGGCGCCGATTTTTCGCAGGATCGCCTTCACATGCGCCTTCACCGTCGGCTCCGCGATGCCAAAGAACCGTGCGACCAGCTTGTTCGAGTCGCCCCGCACGATGCGCTCGAGAATCGCGATCTCCCGCGCGGACAGCTTCGCGGCAGAAGCCTCGTCCCCGGCCTCCCATAATATCTCGCCGGACAGGGGAGGCGACGGTCGTTCTTCCCGCATCTGGTTTTCCAGCGGCCAGAGCCGGGCATCGATGAGAATGAGCTTGCCGTTGACCACGGCTTGCAGCGTGTTGACGAGGTCGCCGGGACTGACGGTATTGAACAGCGCGGCGTTTGCTCCGTCATCCAGCGCGCTGGCGAGCGAACGCGGATTGCTCTCGTCGGCAACCGCGACGATGAAGGCGAGCGGATAGCGGCTTCGGATCTTGCTGCAGATGACGGCCGGGTTCGCGTCGATCGCCACGATGAACAGGATCGGCCCATCGTCGGGAATTCCGCTGAGATTCTCCAAGTCGATCGCGCAGCCGTGGGCACGGAAGCGGGTCTTCGACAGTATTAGTCGCAGACCTTCCCGGAATAGCCCATCACTTTGCAGGATATAGGTCGGTACAGCGGACTCACTCGACATATCCTGGCTGCCGTTCCCGTGAACACAAAACTCATTCTTCGTATGTCCTCCCTGCCGCCAATGACCATACATCCTTGGGTATATTTGGGAATAACCTAGGATAACTTTGAGGCGGCATCCGCGCCGCCGGGATGGAACCCGCCGGCAGCTTCCCGGGGCTTTTTCCGGTCTGTCACAGACGCATCCGTGCGCGGCGGATCAGATGTCGCGGGCAGCGAAGGACAGAGCCGAAAGCCGCGATCAAATCGCGCGCCGTTCTTCCGAAACGTCGTGCGAATAGCGGCTGCATTCCAAGACGGCGGAAAGCGCAGCCGCTTTCAAGACGACCGGATCACGCTCTCCCCTCGCTGCGCAGGCCAGGATGTTGGAAGCAATGTCGGCTTTTGCGGTCGATGTTCGTTTTGCTTCGGGAAGCGTTGCCGATGCATCCTCAAGCACGGACTTCATCAATGCGATCAGCTCAGGCTGAAAAACGGCTCCTGTCATGACAGCGTCCTCCAACGCAACTCTTGTTTCCATTTTATGCGCCGGGTTTTGCCAATGGCAATTAAAGAACGCTCCGCCTTGTGATTCCGTCGAACAGAGACAGCGATGCTGCCTGATTTTTGTTGATGCGGTCGCGCGCTGTATTTGCAAGGGCATGCGCGGCTGCAACGCCAAGGGGAGCGCCGGGCGCGGTCACGTGGCCGCGATTGCTGCGCTGTTTTGCCTCGCCTTGCGTTGAACCTGTGCGGCCTCTGCCAGCACCAAAAGCGCATATCGCCGAAAACCATGGCAGAGGAATGCGCGATGAAGGCCCTGAAAGCATCGTTCTGTATCGCCGTCACCGCGCTCGCCTTGAGCCTTTCGTCCGGCGCCTCCTCCCGTGCGGCCGAGGATGAAGCGGGTACTCTTACCCAGCAGATGAAAGAACTTTATCGCGCCGGCAAGTACACTGAAGCGCTGCCATTGGCCCAGAAGGCTCTCGCCCTTCGCGAGAAGGAGTTCGGTCCCGACGATGCCAACGTCGCGATGTCGCTGAACGATCTCGGCACGATCCATTACAATCTGGGTCAATACGCGGTTGCCGAGTTATTGTACAAGCGCTCGCTGGCCATCAGGGAGAAGACGCTCGGTCCGGACCATGCCGAGGTCGCAACCCTGCTGAACAATCTGGGCGACCTCTACCGCGCCGAAGAGCGTTACGCGGAAGCGGAGCCGATTCTCAAGCGCTCGATCGCCATTCGCGAGAAAACACTCGGTCCAGAGGATCCATCAATCGTGATGGCGATGAGCAACCTTGCCGCGACCTACAGCAATCAGCGTCGCTACATTGAGGCCGAGCCGCTGTTCAGGCGCGGCCTTGCGATCCTCGAAAAGGCGCACGGCCCCGACGATCCCGAAGCGACGGTGCTGATGAGCAACCTTGCCGATGCCTATATCCATCTGCATCGTTACGCCGATGCCGAGCGTCTGCTCAAGCGATCGATCGTCGTCACCGAGAAGGCATTCGGGCCCGATCATCCCGACGTCGCCCAGGCGATGAACAATTTGGGCGCGCTATACGCTCGTCAGGGGCGCAATGCCGAAGCCGAGAAACTCTTCAAGCAATCGGTGGCTACCTTCGAGAAGACGCTCGGTCCGAACCATCCGGATCTGGCGGACGTGCTGGAGAATCTCGCCGCCTTCTACAAGGACCGCGGTCGCAACACCGACGCCGAACAATTCTTCAAGCGGTCGATCGCCATCCGCAAGGCAGCATCGCGGCCGATCTGAAGCATTTCGGACCTGGCGGCAGGCGGATGCATTGGTGGTTTGACGGTCGCAAGTCGCTATGGGACCGCCGGGTCAATGGCAACAGGGCGTGTGACAAAAAAGGCCGCCAAAGGCGTTAGAGCGACCTTTGGCGGCGCAGGGTAGGGGGTAAGCGCAAACGCGGTGGGCGCGCCTACGCTGAAACATTTAACCGGCGCGCGATCCGAGCTTCGTTGATCTGCATCAATCAATCAGTTCCACGGCGACAATCGCGCGCAGAGGCGGGAAGGCTGCTTGGGTCACTCGCCGGCATCACGCCTTTTGGCGTATTGCCGCGAACCCTGCGGGCCTTATAGTCGCCGGATATGGGGAAAATCGGCTTATTGATCGGCGTTGCTGCTGCCGTCGCAGTCGCGCTTGCGTCGATCGCGCACAATCAGTTTGGCCTTTCTCCGACGCTCGTTCGCGATGTGGCGTTGCTCGGTTCCGGCATGCTTGGCATCGGATTATTTTCCACCCGGGTCGGCGGTCGAGACTGACGCCGGCGTGCGATGCCATCCACGCGGCGTGTTTTCCCTGCGCGGGCGGCGGCCTTGTCGACAGCGACTGAGGCGCGCTGCTGACGACGGCGAAGCCCGTGCCAGAATGATGCGCTGCGATAGCTCTTCAGCCCCATCTGGCGATGGAGGGTCCCGGAACAAAAGATCGGCGTCGCGCGTATTTTCCTCGATGGTGGCAAGCTGAGGAGGAAAAGATGCCCGTGATTTTGTTGTGGGGTATTCCCACTCTGTTGGTCATAGGTGGTGGCGGCTATTGGCTGATGCATTTGCATCATTGAGCCGATGGACGCATGGAAAGCCCCGAATTTCTCGGGGCTTTCTTTCGGGGCCAGCCTCGCATCCGCCCGTCGCGTAGGCGGCACCAGGTCCAGGCATTCCAGCCTGACAAAATCGCTACCCAAAAATAGAGGGCCGGCCACGAGGGCCATGGCGACGGTCGGGGTCGCTTAGGCGGCGAAGGAGAGGGTACCAACGGGTGGGCAGAAGGTGCTAGGACATCGCCCAAACGCTGGCTGCCCAACCGCGCTGTCCCACT
>NZ_DASSRP010000224.1:0-9446 GCF_035701725.1 Bradyrhizobium sp. | reverse complement strand
AGAGTCGAAGCCCGGCGATGACGCCGCCAAGAGTCGTGAGCGGACCGACCCTCCTTACCGGCATCTGCTTCTGCGCTGCTTGCGGTGGAGCGATGACGCTGCGCACGGGCAAGAGCGGCCGTTACCGCTACTACACCTGTTGCACCAAAGCCCGCCAGGGCGCGACCGGCTGTCCGGGGCGCACTGTTCCGATGGAAAAACTCGACAATCTGGTAGCCGAGTACATCGAGCAGCGCTTGTTACAGCCCAAGCGTCTTGAGCAGCTTTTGTCGCATGTACTCGATCGTCGGTCCGAGCGCGCGGAGCGACGAAGGTCGCACATCGCCGAATTGCGCAAGCGGGCGGCCGAAGCATACGCCAAGCTCAAGCGACTCTATGACGCCATCGAGAACGGCATCGCCGATCTGTCCGACCCCATGCTGAAGGACCGCATTGCTGAACTGAAGACCACGCGCGATCAGGCTCGCCTTGACGCAGAGCGGGCCGAGGAGGCGATTGATCGCGCGGGGCCGACGATCACCCCACAAGCGCTCAAGACGTTTGCCACGACGGCCCGCAAGCGGATGCGGAACGAGAGCGGCGGCTACCGCCGCGATCATCTGCGCGAGCTCGCCCAACGCGTCGAAATCGATCAGAAAGAGCTGCGCATCATGGGATCGAAAAGCGTGCTCCTGCGCACGCTCGTCGCCACATCAAGCGTAAAAACGACGGGTTTTGGCGTGCCCAGTTCTGTACCGAAGTGGCGCGCCCGGAACGATTCGAACGTCCGACCCTCAGATTCGTAGTCTGATGCTCTATCCAGCTGAGCTACGGGCGCGTTTTTCGCAAAATGGGACCCAGGGTCCGCCAGTCATCGCTGCAAGGTTTGCGAGGCTCGCGAAAGAGCGCACTTGCTACCTGCTCCGAACCGAATTGGCAAGGTCTGATGTCCCGGTTCTGACATTCGTACCGGGGTCGCAGCAAGTGCTCTTAACGAATGTCAGAACCTCAGGGACATCAGCAAATATTTGATTCCAGTGTGGCTTTGACTCTGACGTTCCTTTGAAGAGGTCGCGGCGAGACTGAAAGGAACGTCAGAGTCGCCACGCTGGCGGGGCTGAAATTGGCGTAAACGGACCGTTTAAGCCCGCGCCCGCTCGTTGCGGATGCTCAAGAGCTCGACCGGCCGATCCGGGATGGTGATGCGGAACGTGGCGCCGATGGTGCCTTCGACCAGGTGAATTTCCCCGCCATGGGCGCCGATCAGCTCGGCCGCGATCGCGAGCCCCAGCCCGCTGCCGCCGGGCCTGCCCGAGGTCTGGAACGCCTTGAACAGGTTTTCGCGGGTCGCTGGCGGAATGCCGGGCCCGGTGTCGGACACTTCGATGATGGCGACCGAGCCTTCGCGCCGGCCGGTGATGCGGATCTGCGCCGTGGGCTGGCCTTCCAGCGCCTGCTCGGCATTGCGCACCAGATTCAGCAGCACGCGGAACAACTGGTCGGGATCGGCATCGATCATCAGGCCGCGTTCGATCGCGCTGATCCAGGTGATCGAGGTATCGGCGGCAAGGCCGGCGGATTCGCGCACTTCCGACACCACCGGCTCGATCGGCATCATGCGGCGGTCGGGCGCGGCTTCCTGGGCGCGGCCATAAGACAATGTCGACTGGCAGAATGCGATCGCGCGCTCCAGCGACCGCATCAATTTCGGTGCAAACCGCTGCACCCGCGGATCAGGGACGCTGGCGAGCTGATCCGACAACAATTGCGAAGACGCCAGCAAATTGCGCAGATCGTGGTTGATCTTCGACACCGCGAGCCCAAGCGCGGCGAGGCGGCTCTTCTGATGCAGCATCGAGACGAGGTCGCGCTGCATATCGGACAGTTCACGTTCGGCGACGCCGATCTCGTCGCTGCGGTTGGAAGGCACAATGATTCGCGCCGAACTTTCCGGATTCTCGTGGAAGCTGACGAGGCTCTCGGTCAATCTCCGCATCGGCCGCACGAACAGGAAATGCAGCGCGAAATACACCAGCGCCGCAGTCAGGATCGCAATCGCCAGCGAAACCAAGAGCAGGTTGCGCGAAAAGCGGTACATCGCCGCGCGCAGCGGCACTTCATCGACCACCACTTCGATGAACTGGCCACCGCTCGGCGAAGGCCCGACGATGCGGATCGTCTGCTTGCCGGTCTCGAGCATCATCTGCAGCGAGGTGACGATCGAGGACCAGGCCGTCAGCGTCCGCATGTCGACATCGTGGTCGATCGCTGCCGGCAGATTGGCGCTGGCGAGCAGCCGCCGCTGCTGTCCGAGCTTGATCGCCACTGCCCGCGCACCGATGCTGTCGAGAATCTGACGCGACAGCGAGTCCGGAACCATGCCGGAGGGCGCGGCATCGAGAACCAGTGCGGCCGTGTTGGCAGAAGCCAGACGCGCATTAAGCCTGTTCATCCAGAAGTTGGCGATCGAAGGCACGTAGATCAGGACTTCGGCGATCATGACCAGCGGAATGGTCAAGAGCAGCAGCTTGCCGGACAGGCCGAGTCTGCGCGGGAGCCTCGCCTTGGGAGGCGCCTTGCTCGGCTGCTCGTCGTTCGCTGACGCCATAACTACCTTCGGAATCTCGATTTTTCTATGTGGACCCTGGATAAAGGCCCGTCAAATCAAGGTTTGATAACAGTCCGCAGGCGCCCGGCGGCTTCGGAATGCCGGTTCCCGGCGCGCTGTGGGTCAAGCTCCCGGCGGCGCCCCGTCCGGCCGCGAAAACGCCACCCGGCCTATCCAGTTAATACACCGCGACCATTGAATTATTCGGTCCCGGTCCCCGGTTTCGAAGACCTCCCGATCCGGCGTCCGGCCACATTGACGAAAAGGGGTCGCTCCCTTATAAGCCGCGCCAACTGTCGCGATGATCCGGCTGATCGCCGGTCGGCCTGTTTTGGGGCCGGAAATGGCCGGCTTTAAGGCCTGCTACCATCGGCGGACAACCCTCATTTAACAGGCAAATTGTCGCCCAAGCAGGCAAGTTGTCAGCGGAGAACGACCCGTGAAGCGGACTTATCAACCCTCCAAACTGGTGCGCAAGCGCCGCCATGGCTTCCGCGCCCGCCTTGCCACGACGGGCGGCCGCAAAGTCCTCGCCGCACGCCGCGCCCGCGGCCGCAAGCGCCTGAGCGCCTAACCGCCCGGGCCTCCCCTTCCCGAAGAGATCTCATCATGGATCGGCTAAGGCAGCGGGCGGACTTTCTCGCCGTTGCCAATGGCGCGCGGTCCAGCACGGCCGCTTTTGTCGTCCAGCGCCGCCGGCGCGACGATGACGGGCCGGTCCGGGTAGGCTTTACCGTTACCAAGAAAAATGGAACCGCGACCGAGCGCAACCGCATCCGGCGGAGGCTTCGAGAACTCGTGAGGCGGCTTCCCCCGCTGTCGCTGCAACCGAGCAGCGATTATGTGTTAATCGGCCGTCGGGCGGCGCTGACCTCCGACTTCTCTCACATGCTCGCAGATCTCAGCCAGGCGCTGCATCGCCTCGACCGGACAAGCGCACAGCGCGCGCCGCAACCGAAAAGAACGACGAGACCCTAAACGATGACCGACAATCGCAACACCATCCTCGCCGTCATTCTTTCCGGTCTCGTGCTGATCGGCTGGCAATATTTCTACAACATTCCGCAGATGGAAAAGCAGCGCGCCGCGCAAGTCGCGCAGCAAAGCCAGACCACCACGACGACGCAGCCAAATCAATCTGGCGGCTCGGCGACGCCGCAGGCGAATTCGCCTGCTCCGTCCGCCAATGCGCCGGCCAACGTTCAGGCTGGATCAGCCGCGCCGGTCAGCCGTGAAACCGCGATTGCAGCCGGCCCGCGCGTCAAGATCGACACGCCACGCCTTTCGGGAAGCATTTCGCTGAAGGGTGCGCGGATCGACGACCTGTCGCTGGTGCAATTCCACGAAACCGTCGATCCGAATTCGCCGCCGATCGTACTGTATTCGCCGTCCGGGACGCAGGAGCCCTACTATGCCGAGTTCGGCTGGGTGGCAGCCTCGGGCTCCTCAGTGAAGATGCCGGACCAGAACACGCTCTGGCAGCAGGAGACGCCCGGCAACCTGACGCCGAACCACCCGATCACACTGAAATTTGAGAATGGCGACGGCCTCACCTTCCGCCGCACCATCGCGGTCGACGACCGCTATCTCTTCACCATCAAGGACGACGTCAGCAATGTCGGCAACGCGCCGGTCACGCTTTATCCTTTTGCGCTGATCTCGCGTCACGGCACGCCGCAGGTCTCGGGCTACTACATTCTGCATGAAGGCCTGATCGGCTATCTCGGCGACCAGGGTCTTCAGGAATATACCTACAAGAAGATCGACGAGGCCAAGAACGTCTCCTTCAAGGTGACCAACGGCTGGCTCGGTATCACCGACAAATACTGGGCCTCGGCGCTGTTGCCCGACACCCGCGCCCAGTTGCAGGCGCGCTACTCATCCAATCTCGTCGGCAATGTCCGGACCTATCAGACCGACTATCTCCAGGACGCGCAGACGATCGCGATCGGCGGTACCGGCAGTGCGCATACGCGGCTGTTCGCCGGCGCCAAGGAAGCCGACGTCGTCGGCTACTGGTTCGGCGGCCACGACGGTTATAACGGCAAGCTCGATCTCAACCACTTCGATCTGTTGATCGATTGGGGCTGGTTCTACTTCATCACCAAGCCGATGTTCTGGGCGCTGGACTCCTTCTTCCACCTGTTCGGCAATTTCGGCATTTCGATCCTGTTGGTGACGGTGCTGGTCAAGCTCGCCTTCTTCCCGCTCGCCAACAAGTCCTACGCCTCGATGGCGAAGATGAAGTCGGTGCAGCCGCAGCTCGCGGCGCTGAAGGAACGCTATCCCGACGACAAGGTGAAGCAGCAGCAGGAGATGATGGAGATCTACAAGAAGGAGAAGATCAACCCGATCGCCGGTTGCCTTCCCGTCGCCCTGCAGATTCCGGTGTTCTTCTCGCTCTACAAGGTGCTGTTCGTCACCATCGAAATGCGGCATGCGCCGTTCTATGGCTGGATCCATGATCTGTCGGCGCCCGATCCGACCAACCTGTTCAACCTGTTCGGCCTGCTGCACTTCGACCCAACGCAGCTTCCGGTGTTCGGCCACTATCTGGCGCTTGGCGTCTGGCCGATCATCATGGGCATCACGATGTGGTTCCAGTTCAAGCTGAACCCGACGCCGCCTGATCCGACCCAGCAGATGATCTTCGGCTGGATGCCGTTGATCTTCACCTTCATGCTGGCCGGCTTCCCGGCGGGCCTCGTGATCTACTGGGCCTGGAACAACCTGCTCTCGGTGTTGCAGCAGAGCCTGATCATGCATCGCAACGGCGTGAAGGTGGAGCTGTTCGACAATCTCAAGGCGACCTTCGTCTCCAAGAAGGCTGAATCGAAGACGTGACGCCGATCGCGTCATTGCGAGCGCTGCGAAGCAATCCAGATCCGTTGACTGGATCGCTTCGTCGCTCTGCTCCTCGCGATGACGGGAGTAGTGTCATCGCATGACCCCAGAGCCCGATGCTGACCTGATCGAACAGGGCCGCAAGCTATTCGCTGGCGACTTCAAGTTCATCTGGGCCTCGCCCTCGATCGAGACCTTGCCGCCGATGGCGGGCGTGGAGATTGCCTTTGCCGGCCGCTCCAATGTCGGCAAGTCGAGCCTGATCAACGCGCTCACCGGCCGCAACGCGCTGGCACGCACCTCGTCGACGCCCGGCCGCACCCAGGAACTGATCTTCTTCGACGGCCCTGCGCAGGCCGGCCTGCGGCTGGTCGACATGCCCGGCTACGGCTATGCCGCGGCCTCCAAGGCCAAGGTCGCCTCATGGACCGCGCTGATCCACAAATATCTGCAAGGCCGCAGCAATCTTGCCCGCGTCTATGTGCTGATTGATGCCCGTCATGGCCTCAAGGAGGTCGATCTCGACGTGCTCAAGACGCTCGACCGTGCCGCCGTCAGCTACCAGGTGGTTCTCACCAAGGCCGATCAAGTCAAGCGCGGCGACCTCGAACAGCGCATCGGCGATGTGAAGACCGCGCTAGCAACACACCCGGCGGCGTTTCCGGACGTGATCGCGACATCCTCGCAAACCTCGGCGGGAATTGCGGAACTGCGGGCCGCGATGGTGCGCCTGCTGGAGGAGCGGCGGTGAAACATCTTCGCACGCTTCGCATCCTTGTCATCCTCGCCGGTATCATGGGCGCTGACGGCGTGATCCTGGCGGCGCTCGCCGCCCATCAGGCCGATGCGTCGCGGCTGTTGCCGGCCTCCTCGATGCTGCTGTTTCACGCCGCCGCCGTGCTGGCGGCGGTCGCCTTGACCGAGCGCGGCATCGTGACCGCTAAAGGCGGACTCATGGCCGCCTTCGGTTTCGTGGTGGCGTCGGCGCTTTTCGCGGGCGATCTCAGTTTTCGGCACTTTGCCGGCCACGCTTTGTTTCCGATGGCCGCGCCGACCGGCGGGACGCTTCTGATCGCGAGCTGGCTGGGACTAGCCGTCGCCGCCGCCTGGCCAAGGCGAAGCTAGCATGCCTTCTTCCTTCTCCCCTTGTGGGAGAGGGGAAAACCCGCACTTTGCTCCTCGCGCGACAATCGGATAGAACCCGGCTCGACATCCGCATCCGCGAGACCCGCTTCATGACAGACGCGTCCAACATCACCCCGCTCGATCAGGCCCGCATCCTGTCGGAAGCGCTGCCGCACATGCAGGAATATGACGATGAAACCATCGTCATCAAATATGGCGGCCATGCGATGGGCGCGGAGGATGTCGCCAAGGCGTTCGCGCGCGACATCGTGCTGCTCGAGCAGACCGCCATCAATCCGGTCGTGGTGCACGGCGGCGGGCCGCAGATCGCGACCATGCTCAAGCGGCTCGGCATTCAATCCGAATTCGCCGCAGGGCTTCGCATCACCGATGCCGCGACCATCGAGATTGTCGAAATGGTGCTGGCCGGCTCGATCAACAAGCAACTCGTCGGCTACATCAACGAAGCCGGCGGCAAGGCCGTCGGCCTCTGCGGCAAGGACGGCAACATGGTGACGGCGTCGAAGGCGACGCGCACCATGGTCGATCCGGATTCGCATATCGAGAAAGTTGTCGATCTCGGTTTTGTCGGCGAACCCGAGAAGGTCGATCTCACACTGCTGAACCAGATCATCGGCTATGAGCTGATCCCGGTGTTGGCGCCGCTTGCGACCTCGAAGAGCGGCCAGACCTTCAACGTCAACGCCGACACTTTTGCCGGCGCGGTCGCCGGCGCGCTGAAGGCCAAGCGGCTGTTGCTCTTGACCGACGTGCCGGGCGTGCTCGACAAATCCAAGAAACTGATCCCCGACCTTTCGATCAAGGATGCGCACAAATTGATCGCCGACGGCACGATTTCGGGCGGGATGATTCCAAAGGTCGAGACCTGCATCTATGCGCTGGAACAGGGCGTGCAGGGCGTCGTCATCATCGACGGCAAGCAGCCGCATGCGGTGCTGCTCGAACTCTTCACCAACCAGGGCACGGGCACGCTGATCCACAAGTGATGGCACGACAAGTGATGACAGGCGCGCTTACGCAACTGCGGCCCATCATCGCCGGATTTTTTCCGGCCATCGCGCTGCTCGCCGGAGCAGCACCCGCCCACGCCGACTTGAAGCTCTGCAACCGCATGAGTTATGTGATCGAGGCCGCGATCGGCATCGACGACAAATCGACGACCGCCACCCGCGGCTGGTTTCGCATCGATCCCGCGGCCTGCCGCGTGGTGTTGCAGGGCGCGCTGACGGCCGACCGCATCTTGCTCAATGCACGCGCACTTGCGGTTTATGGCGCCTCGCCGCTGCCGCAGAACGGCAGCGACACGCTGTGCGTTTCGCGGGACAACTTCATCATCGCCGCGGCCCGCCAATGCCGCCCGGGCCAGACGTCGGCGCCTTTCACTCCGATCAATCCGACCAAGGCCGACGATGGCAATCTGGTCGCCTATCTGGCGGAAGACAGCGAATATGACGACGACCAGGCGCGCTTGGCCGCGATCCAGCGGCTCCTCGTGATCGCAGGCTTCGATGCCTCGCCGATCGACGGCGTCGACGGCCCAAAGACGCAAGCCGCGCTGTCGGCGTTCCTCAAGAGCCGCGGGCTGTCGGCGGATTTCGTCCAATCGCCGAATTTTTTCACCACCATGGTCGAAGCGGTGCAGGCGCCCTCCTCCACCGGGCTCACCTGGTGCAACGATACCCCGCACAAGGTGATGGCAGCGGTGGCGACCGACGACGGCAAGTCGGTGACGAGCCGCGGCTGGTATCGCATCGAGCCCGGCAAATGCCTGCATCCCGACGTCACCGGACAGCCGAAGCGCATCTTCAGTTTTGCCGAAGCGGTCGACGCCGATAACCGCACCGTCGTATTCAAGAATAAACCGCTGAACTGGGGCGGCGACACCCAGCTCTGCACCCGCGAGAACAAGTTCGAGGTCAGCGAACAGGGCGATTGTGCGACCCGCGGTCTCTCCACGACGGGATTTGCAGGCGTGGACCTCTCTGGCGGCGGCAAGACGCTGCGCTTTGCGATGCCGTGATGATGCAACCGCAAGCTCCGCCGTCGTCCCGGACAAGGGAGTGGAACGAGCGCGATCCGGGACCCATAACCACAGAGCGGCGTTGCTGGCCCACGCGGAAGACAACTTCCAGCGCGTCTAACTATAACCGCCGCGGCGTATGGGTCCCCGCGTGCGTGGGGATGACGAATTGAGATGACGATGCCGGCGAAACGCGCCTTCGATCATGTCGATACCTGGGTGTTCGACCTCGACAACACGCTTTATCCGCACCATGTCAATCTCTGGCAACAGGTGGATGCGCGCATCGGCGAGTTCATCGCTGCTTATTTGAAGGTGTCGCCGGAAGAGGCGCGGTTTATCCAGAAGGACTATTACCGCCGCTACGGCACCAGCATGCGCGGCATGATGACCGAGCACGGCGTTCACGCCGACGACTATCTTGCTTACGTGCACCAGATCGACCACTCGCCGCTCGAGCCCAATCCGGCGATGGGAGCTGCGATCGCCAAACTGCCGGGCCGCAAGCTGATCCTGACCAACGGCTCGACCGATCATGCCGGCGCCGTGCTGGAACGGCTTGGCTTGGCTGCGCATTTCGAAGCGGTCTTCGACATCATCGCCGCCGAGCTCGAGCCGAAACCGGCGCCGCAGACCTATCACAAGTTTTTGCGTGATCACGCCGTCGATCCGGCCAGGGCGGCGATGTTCGAGGACCTCGCCCGCAATCTCGTGGTCCCGCACCAGCTCGGCATGACCACCGTGCTGGTGGTGCCCGACGGCACGCAGGAGGTGGTGCGCGAGGACTGGGAGCTGGAGGGCCGCGACGACCCTTACGTCGACTACGTCACCGACGACCTGACGAGGTTT
>NZ_DASSRP010000223.1:0-16702 GCF_035701725.1 Bradyrhizobium sp. | reverse complement strand
GCCTCCGCAAGCCAGAACGATTTACGCTCGGAATCATGTGACGCACGCTCACGGCAGAAATGCTCCTGGCGGCGAATTTCAACGAGCTTGTTCATCAACTCCACTCCCTTTCAGTGAAGCCAAGTAACACCGCGAACCTAGCAGATTTCGTGGCGGGAGTCTGTTTCCTTTTGTCGCTGCGACAAAGATCAACATGCTTTTACGGAAGCTGCATTGCAATGCAGCAGAAGTCAGCACGGCTGACGCGTTTGCGTGCAGGAATTGCCGCGCTGAAGCCCATTTTCGCCGCGAGGAGCATGAAACCTGCGGGCTATTGTGTGGCACAGCAACATCGCTAAGCTATTGCCAGCTTCAATCAAGAAATCCTGAACGAACCGCGCTTCGTCAATCGGGACCCCCAGGGAGAAACTTCAATGAGCCAGACGAATCGTCAATCGGGTGGCGGCGACCAGCGCATGGCCATGCGCGGCTGCGTGTGCGGATGCGAAGACAGTGTGTCGCTCACATCAGGAACCTTGAGCCGCCGGCAATTCGTGGCGGGCGCGGCAGCTGCGGCGGCTGGTCTCAGCCTTGGCTTTGGCTCCGGTCCTGGCCGCTTCGGACAGGCACTGGCGCAAGGCGCTGAAAAACCCTACCGGATCGACGTTCACCACCATCTGTCGCCGCCGACTTACATTCAGGCCGCGGTCGCCAATAATTTCGGCGACGGCCTGCTCCGCGGCTGGACCATCGAAAAATCGATCGCCGACATGGACGCCGGCGGTATCGCCGTCTCGATGCTCTCGGTGACGCAGCCCGGCGTGAATTTCACCTCAGGCGAGGCGGCGCGCAAACTGGTGCGCGAGTGCAACGAATACAACGCGAAAATGATCGCCGATCACCCCGGCCGGTTCGGCGGCTGGGCGATGCTGCCGCTTGCCGATATCGACGGGTCCTTGAAGGAAATCGAATACGCGCTCGACACCTTGAAGCTCGACGGCATTGGCCTGATGACCAACTACCGCGACAAGTGGCTCGGCCATCCCTCGTTCCTGCCTGTCATGGAAGAACTCAACCGCCGCAAATGCGTCGTCTATACCCATCCCTCCACCGCCGATTGCTGCGTCAATCTGTTGCCGACCGAGCCGCCGACGCTGGTCGAATGGGGCACCGACACCACGCGCACGATCGGCGACATCGTGTTCTCCGGCAACGCGGCGAAATTCCGCGACATCAAGTGGATCTTCTCGCACGCCGGCGGCACCATGCCGTTTTTGATCGAGCGCTTTGTCCGCCAGGCTCTGATCGACAAGAAATTCCAGCCCGCGGTGCCGGACGGCGCGCTCGCCGAGCTCACGCGTTTCTATTACGACACCGCGCAAACATCGAACAAGGCGTCGATGTCGGCGCTGACGGCGGTGATCCCGGTCTCGCAGATCCTGCTCGGCACCGATTTCCCCTATCGCACCGCCGCCGATCACGTAAAGGGCTTGCGCGAATGCGGCGTCTTCAGCGAGGCGCAGATCAAGGACATCGAACGCGGCAATGCGCTGAAGCTCGTTCCGCGGCTGAATGTGTAGGGCTTCAGCCCGCCGCCGAAAGGATTGACGTCACGCCATGCCGGCCACCTCCTCCATCGCCGACGATCCCGAGGCCATTCGCACCCGCGCGATGGAAACGTTGTTCGAGCGGCTGGAGAGCCTGTGCGAGGGTGCGCTGGCGATCGATCGCTCGGGGCGCGTCGTCTATGTCAATGAGAAGTACCTCCCCGCCCTCGGCCTCAAGCATACCTCGCAGGCGCTGGGGCGGCCGGTCGAGGAAATCATTCCCAACAGCCTGATGCGGCGCGTCGCCGAGACCGGCGAGCCGATCCTGCTCGACATCATGGAGCTCGGCGGCGAACAGCTGCTGGTGACGCGCATGCCGATCGAGGACGAGCGCGGCAAGGTGATCGGGGCGATCGGCTTCGTGCTGTACGACCGCCTCGAAAACCTCAAGCCCCTGATCGCCCGCGTCGCGCATCTGGAAAACGAATTGCGTATCGCACGCCGGCAACTGTCGCAGCCGCGCACCGCGCGCTTTACCTTCGACGACTATGTCGGCTCCAGTGAAGGAATCGTGCGCGCCAAGGAACTCGCCGGCCGCGCCGCGCGGCAGAATGTGACCGTGCTGCTGTCGGGCGAGACCGGCACCGGCAAGGAATGCTGGCGCAGGCCATCCACAATGCCTCCTCGCGCGCCGACAAGCCGTTCGTCAGCGTCAATGTCGCGGCGATCCCGGAAGCGCTGATCGAGCAGGAATTCTTCGGCACCGCGCCCGGCTTTGAGGCCGATCGCAAGGGACGCGACGGAAAATTCAAGAGCGCCGACGGCGGCACGCTGTTTCTCGACGAGATCGGCGACATGCCGCCGGCGTTGCAGGCGAAACTGCTGCGCGTGTTGCAGGAGCGCGAGATCGAGCCGCTCGGCTCGGACAAGCCGCTCAAGGTCGATGTCCGCATCATCGCCGCCACCAATGTCGATCTCGAAAAGCGCATCGCCGAGGGCTCGTTCCGCGCCGACCTCTATTACCGCCTCAACGTGCTCTCGATCGCGCTGCCGCCGCTGCGGCACTGCCTCGGCGATCTCGAAGCGATCTCTGGCCGCCTGCTCGAAGACGTGGTGATTTCCGGGGCCTATCCCAATGCCCGCATCACGCCGTCGGGCCTTGCCGCGCTTGGGCGCTACGGCTGGCCGGGCAACGGGCGGGAATTGCGCAACATTCTCGAGCGTGCGCTGATCCTGTCGGATTCCGGCCGCCTCACCGGCGACGATTTTGCGCACATTCTGCCGGTTGCCCTGCCTTCAGGCGGGGCCGCCAAGGCGGCGGCAGCGCCTGGCATCGCCGTTCTGCCCTATGCGCAGGCGGAGCTGGCATTCGAGAAGCAGACGCTCGAGCACGCCCTCGAAATGGCGAACGGACAAATCGCCGAGGCCGCGCGGATGCTGCAAATCTCGCGCGCGACCTTCTACAAGAAGCTCGCGAAGTTCGGCCTGCACGGCGCCTAGTGCGGCGCACTTGCATCAATAAGCTTGCCAGAGCTCGTTTGATTCCGAAGTTCGCAAACGTGGGGCCGCAATATGATACGAACTTCGCAATTGGAGCTCTAGAAACTGTCCGGATTTCGAGACGAAAAGCGTCTCAAGTCTCAGAACGCAAACAGCCGGGACACTGCTTTCGAAGAGTCCGCCGCAAACTTCATCATGAATCGCGCAAAGTTCTTGCAAGACCACAAGCGCAGGCGCAGACTTTGGTCAGCCGCCGATACGGCGCATGAAAAATGCGCAAGGCCAAGGGAGGGAGTGAAAGGGCTTTCGACCCATGCCCACCCTTGATGCTCGTCGATCTACGACGAAGAATTGGGGGAGACCATGACCACCGCCTCGTACACGCACAATCCGTCGCAGCCGTCTCACGTCACCGTCGCGACTGCGAGCCTGATCGGCACCGCGATCGAATGGTACGATTTCTTCCTGTATGGCACCGCTGCGGCGCTGATCTTCAACAAGCTGTTCTTTCCGACTTTCGATCCCTGGATGGGCACGCTGCTGGCGTTCACCACCTACGCGCTCGGCTTCGTGGCGCGGCCGCTTGGCGGCCTGATCTTCGGCCATTACGGTGACAAGATCGGCCGCAAGACCATGCTTTATCTGACACTGTTGATCATGGGCGTCGCCACCGCCGCGATCGGCATCCTGCCGACCTATGAGCAGATGGGCATCTGGGCGCCGGTCCTTCTGGTCACCTGCCGCCTTGTGCAGGGCTTCGGGCTCGGCGGCGAATGGGGCGGCGCCGTGCTGATGGCGGTCGAGCACGCACCCGAAGACAAGAAAGGGTTTTATGGCAGCTGGCCGCAGCTCGGCGCGCCACTCGGGCTCGTGCTCGGCACGCTGGTGTTCTCGGTCGTCTCCGCCTTCCTGACCGACGGGCAGCTTCTCGCCTGGGGCTGGCGCCTGCCGTTCCTGTTCTCGATCTTCCTCGTTCTCGTCGGCCTGTGGATCCGCTTCACGATCGCGGAATCGCCGGAATTCCAGAAGGTCAAGGACCAGAAGGAAGAGGTGAGCATGCCGATCCTCGACGCGATCAGGATGTATCCGAAGAACATCCTGCTCGCGATGGGCGCCCGCTTTGCCGAAAACGGCTTCTTCTACATCTACGCCACCTTCGTGTTGGCCTATGCCACGCAGGCGCTGGGCATGAACCGGCAGGACATCCTCAACGGCGTGTTGATCGCGGCCGCGATCGAGACCTTCACCATTCCGGCGTTCGGCGCGCTGTCCGACCGGCTCGGCCGGCGGCCGATCTATATCTTCGGTGCGATATTCTCGGCGCTGATGTCGTTCCCGCTGTTCATGCTGCTCGGCACCAAGAATCCGCAACTCGGATGGATCGCGATCGTGCTCGGCCTCGCCATCGGCCACGCCGCGATGTACGGCCCGCAGGCCAGCTTCCTCTCCGAACTGTTCGGCACCAAGGTGCGCTACTCCGGCGTCTCGCTCGGCTACAATCTGGCCTCGATTTTCGCCGGCGCGCTGTCGCCCCTGATCGCCACCGGTCTGATGGCGGCCTACAAGCCGGAGACCTGGCCGATCTCGGTCTACATGATCATTCTGGCGGTCATCACCATCGTTTCGGTCTATTATGCGACGGAAACCCGCAAGGTGACCTGAGCGCGCACGGCGCCGTCGATCTGAGGAGCGGTTATGCCATGAGCCAGCACCCTGCCCTGCAATTCCTGCGGTTGTCGGAAAAGGGCAAGGTGGTGAGCGCGGCGGAAGCCGTGCGGCTCATTCGCGACGGCGATACGGTGGCGACAGGCGGCTTTGTCGGTATCGGCTTTGCCGAGGAAATCGCGCTGGCGCTGGAAGCGCTTTATCTCGAGCACGAAACCGATGCGCCCTATACGCAGGGCAAGCCGAAGAACCTGACGCTGGTCTATGCCGCCGGCCAGGGCGACGGCAAGCACCGCGGCCTCAATCATTTCGCGCATGACGGATTGGTGAAACGCGTGATCGGCGGCCACTGGGGGCTGGCGCCGAAGCTGCAACAGCTTGCGATCGCCAACCAGATCGAGGCCTATAACCTGCCGCAGGGCGTGATCACGCACCTGTTTCGCGACATCGCGGCGCACCGCCCCGCCCATCTCAGCCGCGTCGGCATCGGCACCTTCGTCGACCCGCGCAACGGCGGCGGCAAGCTGAACGCGCGCACCACCGAAGACCTCGTCGAACTGATCACGATCAACGGCGAAGACTGCCTGCTCTACAAGACCTTTCCGATCAACATCGGCATCATCCGCGCCACCACCGGCGATGCCGACGGCAACCTCACCATGGAGAAGGAAGCGCTGACCCTGGAGGCGCTCGCCATCGCCATGGCCGCGCACAATTCCGGCGGGCTCGTGATCGCGCAGGTCGAACGCGTCGCCGAAAGCGGCACGCTCAACCCGCGCCAGGTGAAGATCCCGGGCATTCTCGTCGATTGCGTCGTGGTGGCGAAACCCGAAAACCACTGGCAAACCTTCGGCACGCAATATAACCCGGCATTCTCCGCCGAAATCCGCGTGCGCGCCGGTTCGCTGCCCGCACTGCCGATGAGCGAGCGCAAGATCATCGCGCGCCGCGCCGCGTTCGAACTCAAGGCCAACAGCGTCGTTAATCTCGGCATCGGCATGCCGGAGGGCATTGCCGCGGTGGCGAACGAGGAAAAGATCATCGACCTGATCACGCTCACCGCCGAGCCCGGCGTGATCGGCGGCATTCCGGCCAGCGGGATCGATTTCGGCGCCGCGATCAACACCCAGGCCGTGATCGATCAGCCCTATCAGTTCGACCTCTATGACGGCGGCGGGCTCGACGCCGCCTTTCTCGGCCTCGCCCAGGTCGACCGTTCCGGCAATCTCAACGTCTCCAAGTTCGGCCCCAAGCTCGCCGGCGCCGGCGGCTTCATCAACATCAGCCAGAACGCCAAGAAAGTGGTGTTCGTCGGCACCTTCGGCGCCGGCAAGCTGCGCATCAACTGCGCCGAAGGCAGGCTGTCGATCCTCGAAGAAGCGCACTCGCGCAAATTCGTCGAACAGGTGGAGCATGTGACGTTCTCGGGCGCCTACGCGGCCGCGCGCGGCCAAAGCGTGCTTTACGTCACCGAACGCTGCGTGTTTGCACTCGGCACGAATGGCCTCGAGCTGATCGAGGTTGCGCCCGGCATCGATATCGAGCGCGATATTCTGGCGCTGATGGATTTCAAGCCGCAGATTCCGCGCGAGCCGGCGCTGATGGACGCGCGCATCTTTCACGAAGGCCCGATGGACCTGCGCCGCGACATGGTCGCGATCCCGCTCGACGACCGCTTCACTTTCGACAGCCAGCAGGACCTGTTCTTCGTCAATCTCGAACGTTTCGTGGTGCGCAGCCAGGCCGACATCAAGGCGATCGACAAGGCGGCCGAGGCCAAGCTCAAGCCGCTCGGCCGCCGCGTCTATGCCATCGTCAACTACGACCACTTCTCGATTCCGCCGGACCTGCTCGACGACTATTCGGCGATGGTCCGCTCGCTCACCGAGCGCTATTATTCGGGCGTGTCGCGCTACACCACGTCAGGTTTCCTGCGCATCAAGCTCGGCGAGGCGCTGGAGAGCCGCGGTGTCGCGCCGCACATTTTCGAAAGCGCCGAGGAAGCGCGCTGGGACGCGCAGGAAAGCGGCAAGCACTAAAGCCGTCACGCCCCTCTGCCGGACGCTTAGTCGACAAAGTCCGCCCAGCACCAGCCCCCTTGGGGCCCGAGATGATAGTCACGCGGACACCCGCCATACGGGCCCGGCCGCACCTGCCTTATCCAGCACGCCTGCCCCGCACGGCCGAGCCAATAGCCCTGCGGACATCCACCAAACGGCCCGGCGGGGACTGACAACTGGTCTGCCTGCGCATAGGTGGCGCATCCGGCAAGCGGAAGTATCAGCATCATTGCGCCGACCAAAACAGAAACAATGCCGCGTGATTTCATGAGTGCCTCTTTGGGGAAAGTGAGCTGCAGGACTTGAGCTGTTTCGTTCACCGACAGACGCGGTGATCCAATCGCTCGGCACGCACTACGCGTTCATCTCGCTGAACTGCCGCTGAATGCAAAACGCAGCACCCGCGTTATGTCATTGACATGCGCCTGCGCCATGCATCATCACGCTCGTGCGTTCATGGTGATGAACGAAACGGTCCGGATCGCCGTCGTCTGCCCGCTGAAGATGCAACGGCTGTCGCCTTGCGAGCTTCAAGATCGCAGTCTGGCATTCGCCATGGCGCGTTAGCTTCGCAGCTATTCCGTCTTCGCCGGAATGTCCGCGCCGATGCGCCATAAGACACCGGTGGGATCGATAAACGCGAAGTCGCGCAATCCCCAGGACCGGTCCTCGGGCGGGTCGATCTTCATGCCGTATTTCGCTGCGATCCCCTGCGCCTGGACATGCTGCCACCACGCCTCCACATCCTCGACCAACAGATGCATCATGAAGTTGTCGGCGTGTTCCTTGACGTAAGCGTTCTGCAACAGGAACGCCGAATCGCCGTGGCAGAAGTAGGCCAGCGCATCGCTCGACCAGGCCATGTCGAAGCCGAGGTCCTGGTAGAACTGCTTGGAGAGCTCGAAGTCGCGCGCCGGCACGAAGGCCTTGACTTCGATGGTTGCCAGATTGCCCACGGTGAAGCTCCTCGATTCAGTCGTGAGCGCTCTATCCGTGCGGCGTGACAAAAATAGGACGTCGTCCCCGCGCAGGCAGGGACGACGCAATAACAAGCATCACTTGGTCGAGCCGTCCGCCGCCCAGCGGCCGGGCCCCGCAACGAAATAGATCAGAAACACGAAGCAATAGAGAATGGCCGCATCGCCGCCATTGAGCATCGGGAAGAAGCCCTTCGACGCATGCGCCATGAAATAGGCGACCGCCATGTCGCCGGCGAGGATGAACGCGACCGGACGCGTCAGAAAGCCGACGGCAAACAGCGCGCCACCAACGATTTCGATGATGCCCTGAAACCAGATCAGCGAGCCCATCGTGGGCTGCACCGGACCATGGGGAAAATCCAGTAATTTCGAGGTGCCGTGCTCCAGGAACAAAAGCCCGATCACGATGCGGGCGATACTGAGTATTTCCGGCGTATATTTGCTGACGCGATCCAACATGATCAAAACTCCCCTTGCGGTCCAAAATGGGCCCACCCCATAGCGGGCTACCATAGCGCACGGCCGACGGCAGGGAACGGCGAGGGATCACGACAGTCCGACCGACAAGTATTTGATTCCTTTGGTCCCAACCTTGATGTCACGTCGTTGTGACCACCCGCGGATGTCACGCCGCTGTGACGAAAGGGTCGGAAAATATGGCCAGCAGCGAGAAATCGAAGACGGCGAAAGAGACGACAATGAAACGCGGAATCACCATTCTGCTGTCGATTTGCGTGCTGGCGGGCGTCGGCTATCTGACCGCCAGCAAATGGGCGATCCGGCACCGGACGCTGACGCTGTTCGATCCCATGCGCACCGACCGTCCGGTCGAGGTCGATATCTCGGTGCGGCGCGACCGCGAGATGGAATCGATCGCCGAAATGATCACGCTGCCGGTTGCGATTCTCAATCACGGCAACACGGTGAAGTTCACCGAATACTCGTTCCTGGCGAACGTGTTTGCGATGCGCGGCTATCTCGTCGTCAGCGTTCAGCATGACATCGAGGCCGACGGGGCGATGGTGACGCAGGCGGGCGAGGAGTATGTCGGGCGGCGGCCGCATTACAACAAAGGCATCGCCAACATCATGTTCGTGCTGGACGCGCTGAAGGACAGCTATCCGAACGCCGACTATCACCAGCTCACCATGGTCGGACATTCCAACGGCGGCGACATCTCGATGTACTTCGCCAAGCGTCATCCTGAATTGATCAAGAAGGTGGTGACGCTCGACAACCTGCGCGTTCCCTTCATCACCGACGGCAAGTTCAAGATCCTGTCGTTCCGCTCCAAGGATCCGGTGTTCAAGGCCGATCCCGGCGTCGTGCCCGACGAGGAGATGTGCCAGAAGGCCGGCATCACCGTGGTCAAGACGCCCTATCAGCACAACGAGCTGAGCGACCGCGGCCCGGATTCGGTCAAGAGCACGATCCAGTCCATTCTCGACCGCTTCCTCGATGACGACACGCCGCCCGGTCAGGTGGAAGCCGAAAAGCTGCAAGGCCCGACCGCCGGACTGCTGGCGGCCTCAGCCGACCAACGTTAGCGCGTGATGCTCGAGCCGGGCCGGAAGGTCACGCCTTGGCGGCGCGGGTTTTGAGGATGCGCAGCGCGCGCTCATCGCCATGCGCGTTGGCATCGTCGACAAAGGCGATCAGGAGATCGGCGAGCGTGGCGTAATTCCACAATTTCAGCTCGGCCGGATCGATCCAGCCCTCGAAGTAGTCATCGAGGTAGCCGCGCGAGGCGTCATTGGCCTCGAGCCAGCTCGGGCCCGCAAGCCCGACCGGATCGCGGTCCCAGCGGCAGACCAGAAAGCCGTCGGAAGTCTTGGCCAGAATCCAGCGCCCATCCTTCGGCGCCTCGGCGATCGGACGCAGGAATTGACCGATCTTCTGCAAGACGAGTTCGACCTGGCCCGACATTCGACGCCCCACAGCTTCCAGCAACCATCGCCCCGCCATCGGCAATCGCCGGACTCGGTCCCTGTTCCACAGGCGACGGGCAGCGAATGTCAAATCCACTCCATTAGTGGTTCAAGTGTGGCGGTGGAACAGCCAATTGATCCCGCCTCATACCAAAAAGTGACGAAATTTTTGTGCGCACGGCGGCGGAACAGCGCGAGGGGGGCAACGCTTAAACTTCCATTCGATCGAGAGGAGGATCAGATGAGGAAACTGTTACTGGCTGCCGCTGCGGCAGGCGCGCTGGCTGCGCCCGTTCTGGCCGAAGAAGTCGTGGTCCGCCCGCCGGCGGCGGATGTGACGGTCGGCGAAAGCCATCCGGTCGTGCGCGACAAGACCGTCATCAAGAAGGATGAACCGGGCGAGCGCACCACGGTCATCAAGAAGGAAGACAGCGACGGCAACCGCAGCAAGACCGTTATTCATCACGACGACTAACGACTGGACTTGACGACTAACGCCTGGACTTCAAGAGGCTGACGTCAAAAAGACTCGCCCGCGAACGCCCGTGATCGGGAGTTGCGCGGGCGATTTTTGTGCATCTCGGCTCGTCGTGAATTCTCAGCGATTGAAACCTCCCCTTGAAAAGGGGAGGTCGCTTTGCCCGTGAGAGCAAAGCGAGAGGGGATCAGACCCCCTCCCCAACCCTCCCCCTTGGAGAGGGAGCACACCGTCATCGTGGCCTGTTATCCCTCCCCACGCTTTCGCGGGGAGGGATAAGAAAGTCAGTTCACACCAGCTTCACATTCTTCAGCGGCAGGCTGCGCACCGGCTTGCCGGTGGCCGCATAGATCGCGTTCAGCACCGATGGCGCCACCACGCAAATGGTGGGCTCGCCGATGCCGCCCCAGAAGTCATAGGTGGGCACGATCACGGTTTCGACCTTCGGCATCTCGGCCAGCCGCATGATCTCGTAGGTGTCGAAGTTGAGCGCGGTCATGCGCCCGTTCTGCACCGGCATTTCGCCGTAGAGCGTGGCGGTCAGGCCGAAGGCGACCGAGCCTTGCACCTGCGCCTCGATCTGGCCGGGGTTGACCGCATGGCCGGAATTCACACCCATCACCATGCGATGAACCTTCAGCTTGCCTTGCGGGCTCACCGACACCTCGGCGACCGCCGCCGAGTAGCTGCCATAGCCCATGAACTGAGCGAGGCCACGATGCACGCCGTCGGGCAGCGGCTTGCCCCAGCCGGCCTTTTCCGCCACCGCCTCGAGCACGGCCAGATGCTTGGGATGCTCCTTCATCAGCGCGCGGCGGAATTCGAGCGAATCCTTGCCCGCCGCCTTTGCGACTTCTTCCATGAAGCATTCCATATAGACGGCGTTCTGGTTGGTGTTGACGCCGCGCCAGGGGCCGACCGGCACGTGGCTGTTGCGCATGACGTATTCGATCAGCATGTTCGGCACGTCATAGCCGAGCTGCGCGTCGCCGGGCGTGTCGTAATAGCCCTGCAACTGCCGCATGTCCTTGCCGCCGACGATGGCGTTGGGGTTCGCCAGCGCGTTGATCGACTGGCCGGAGACGCGGACGTGCAGGCCGACCAGCTTGCCGTCATTGTCGAGGCCCGCCGACATCTTGCACATGGAGATCGGGCGGTAGAAATCATGCGCCTGATCCTCCTCGCGGGACCAGATCATCTTGACCGGCGTGCCGGGGAAGGATTTCGCGATCTCGGTCGCCTGATGCACGTAGTCCTGCGTGCCGCCGCGCCGGCCGAACCCGCCGCCAAGGTCGACACGGTTGATGGCGCATTTGTCGAGCGGGATGCCCGAGGATTCCGACAACGCCGCGAGTGACGCCTCAAGGTTTTGCGTCGGCACCCAGGCTTCGGCGCGGTCGGCCGAAACCTTCACCGTGCAGTTCATCATCTCCATCGGCGCATGCGCCAGGAACGGCGTCGCGTATGTCGCCTCGACCTTCTTGGGCGCCTCGGCAATCGCCTTCAAGGCATCGCCGTTCTGGCGGTCGCCGTTGGTCGTGGTGGCGCCGAGGCCTTCCTGAAGCATCTCGGCGATCGTGGCCGAGGACTTGCTGGCGTTCGGCCCCTCATCCCAGACGATCGGCAGCGCATCGAGCGCCTTCTTGGCCCGCCACCAGGTGTCGGCGACCACGGCGACGCCGCTGTCCTTCACCTTGACGACCTTCTTGACGCCGGGCATGCCGGCGATCTTGCTCTCGTCGAAGCTGACGAGCTTGCCGCCATAGACCGGGCAGTCCTTGACCGCGGCACAGAGCATGCCCGGCAGCTTGAGATCGATCGAAAAGATCTTGCTGCCGTCGAGCTTGTCGGCGGTGTCGAGCCGCTTCAAGGGTTTGCCGGCGATGGTCCAGCTCTTGGGATCCTTGAGCTTGATGTCCTTGGCGTCCGGCGGCGTCAGCTTGCCGGCGGCGGCTGCGACTTCACCATAATGCACCGAGCGATTGCTCGCCGCGTGCGTGATGACGCCCTTCGACACGGTGAGTTCACCGACCGGGACGCTCAGCTTCTCGGCCGCGGCCCGCATCAGCATGATGCGCGCGGCGGCGCCGCCTTTGCGGACATAATCCTGCGAGGTGCGGATGCCGCGGCTGCCGCCGGTGCCCATTTCACCCCAGGCGCGCTTGGAAGCCAGATTTTGCTGCGGGCTGACGCCTTCGGTCGTGACCTTGCTCCAGTCGCATTCGAGCTCCTCCGCCACGAGCTGGGCGAGCCCGGTCAACGTACCCTGCCCCATTTCCGAGCGTGCGATACGAATGACGCAGGTGTCGTCCGGCTTGATCGCGACCCAGAGATTGACTTCGCTCGCGCCCGCGGGCGTTTGCGCCTGCGCCGCATCGAATGGCACGCTCATGCCGAGCGCAAGGCCGCCGCCGGCAATGGCCGCCGACCCGACGATGAAATCGCGGCGCGAGAGCTTGAGATGTTTTTCCAGAACAGGACGGTTCATGACTTAACCTCCCTGCCCGGTGGTGCCGCCATTGGCCGCCATATGCACGGCCTCGCGGATACGCTGATAGGTGCCGCAGCGGCATATGTTGGTCATCGCCTCGTCGATGTCCTTGTCGGTCGGCTTGGGATTCTTCTTGAGCAGCGCCGCGGCCGCCATGATCTGGCCGGACTGGCAATAGCCGCATTGCGGGACATCGACCGCCGCCCACGCCTTCTGCACCGGATGCGAGGCGTTCGCCGACAATCCCTCGATGGTGACGATCACATCGCTCTCGGTGATCTGGCCGAGCGGGATCTGGCAGGAGCGCTGGACTTCGCCGTTGAAGTGAACCGAGCAGGCGCCGCACTGGGCGATGCCGCAGCCATATTTGGTGCCGGTGAGCCCGACATGTTCTCTGATGACCCACAGCAAGGGCGTGTCGGCCTCCGCCGAAACTTCTCTCACCGTGCCGTTGATATTGAGTTTTGCCATATGCATTCCTCCCAATCAGGCGGGCGGAGCATACTGGCGAAGAAAAATATTGCCTACGGTTTTCGCACGCAGAGCCATGTGGTGGATTTGCATTCGCCGCGGTCCTGGGCGCGAATTCCCAATCCGTCATTCCGGGATACGCCGCAAGGCGCAGGCCCGGAATCCATTGAGCCACAACGACATGAGGAGAGATGGATTCTCCGGTGTGCAAGTGCACACCATAGTTCGCACCTGACGGTGCGCCCCGGAATGACGGGAGAGGTAAGGGGCCGGATTACGCGGTTGTCTCACTATCCGCGCCATCCAGCCGACCGAGCGTGGCGTGCAGACTTTTCTGCACTTCCGCCAATCCCTTCAACAATTGCGCGACCTCGGCGCGAGAAAGATTTTGCACCGCAGTATCGACCACTTCCCGCGCCAGCGGCAGCAGCCTGGCTTTCAGTCCCCTGCCCTTCGGCGTCAGGTGGATGTGCCATTTGCGGCGGTCGTCCGGGTTACGGACCCGGCGGACCAGACCTTTTTTCTCCATCACCAGGATCGCGCTCAGCGTGGTCGGCTCCATGGTCCCGACCCGCGCCGAGAGTTCGCGCTGGGTCAACCCGTCCTCGTGCCAGAGCGCGCGCAGGAAATACCACATGCCCGGCGTGATGCCGTGCGGCTCGATCTTGACCCCGAGAAAGCGCTGCAGGACGCGGTGGGTGGCGCGAATCTGGTAGCCGACGCTCTCCGCGAACGGCAATTCCACGGCCGAGCCCGCGCGCGGCTTTGTCGCGCCCTTGCCTCCGGCGGTCTTGCGGCCGCTCGCTTTCCTGCCGACGGCTTTCCTGGCGCTGGTCAAGACGGTTCCTTTGTCTGCGCTCACCTGATCGCACATTCGCCAAGCAGAGGCAAACGCGCGCGCCTCGCGCCGCGGTCTGCCGGGGGTTGCGCAATTTGCTTAGTAAGCTAAGTATTTAGGCCGATGACGGGAGCCGCCATGACCGCCGAGCCCGAAGCGCGGGAACTGAGCCTGAAAGTCCGCCACAAGTCCGAGATCGCCGACGGCGTGTTCCTGTTCGAACTCGCCGCGGAAGGCGGCGGCGAACTGCCGCCCTTCACGCCGGGTTCGCACATCACCGTGACCACGCCGTCCGGGCAGAAGCGCCGGTATTCGCTCTGCAACGATCCGGCCGAGCGCGAGCACTACCTGATCGCGGTCAAGCAGGAGACGTCCGGCCGCGGCGGCTCGTTGAGCTTCACAAGGGATATCAAGGAAGGCGATCTGGTCAGCGTCGAGCCGCCGGAAAACCAGTTCGAAATGGCCAAGAGCGCGCCGAAGCGGCTGATCTTCATCGCCGGCGGCATCGGCATCACACCGATCCGCGCAATGATCCTGCATTGCCTCCGCCACGGCCAGACGAACTTCATGCTGTATTACTTCACGCGCACGCCCGCGATGATGGCATTTCGCGAGGAATTCGCTTCGCCCGCCTTCGACGGCAAGGTCGTGCTGCATCACGATAACGGCGATCCCGATCAGGCCTATGATCTCTGGCCGGTGCTAGAGCAGCAGCGCGGCGCGCATCTTTATTGCTGCGGACCGCGCGGGCTGATGGACGCGGTGCGCGACATGACCGGGCACTGGCCGGATTCGGCGGTGCATTTCGAGGATTTTGTCGGCGCTTCGGCGCCGCGCGCCGACGACAAGCCATTCGAGGTGCGGCTGTCGAAAAGCGGCGCGACATATAACGTGGCGGCGCATGTCTCGATCCTGGACACGCTGCGGCAGCACGGCCATGTCTTGCCGAGTTCCTGCGAGAGCGGCACCTGCGGCACCTGTCGTTGCAAATTCATCGACGGCGAGCCGGACCATCGCGACCTCGTGCTCTCGGACGAGGAAAAAAAGCGCGAGATCCTGATTTGCGTCAGCCGCGCGAAATCGCCGACATTGACGCTGGATATTTGAACATGCGCCCGGAAAACACCTCTTCCCTTCCGTCATGCCCGGCCTTGTGCCGGGCATCCACGTCTTGGCCTCGCTTGCAAGAAAGACGTGGATGGCCGGGACGAGCCCGGCCATGACGACGCCAAGGGACCCCCCATGACCGCACCCCTCAACCTCGGCGTCATCGGCCTCGGCCGGGCCTTTACGCTCATGCTGCCGACTTTCGCGGTCGATCCCCGCATCAGGCTGGTCGCCGCCAGCGATCCCCGTACAGAGGCGCGCGAACGCTTTGCGGCTGAGTTCAACGCAAAGGCGTTCGAAGATGCCGAGGCGCTGTGCGCCGATCCGGATGTCGCCGCCGTCTACGTCGCTTCCCCGCACCAGTTTCACGTCGATCACGTCAAGCTCGCCGCAAGACACGGCAAGCACGTGCTGGTCGAAAAGCCGATGGCGCTCAGCGTCGACGACTGCCGCGAGATGATCGCGGCGGCGAAAGCGGGCGGAGTCAAGCTGCTGGTCGGCCACAGCCACAGCTTCGATCTGCCGTATCTGCGGGCGCGCGCGATGATCGGAAGCGGCGCCTATGGCCGTGTCCGCATGATCAACGCGCTCAACTTCACCGACTTCATGTATCGGCCGCGCCGGCCGGAAGAACTCGACGCCAGCAAGGGCGGCGGCGTGGTGTTCAGCCAGGCCGCGCACCAGGTCGACATCGTGCGGCTGCTGGCGCAGGCCAAGGCGACGTCGGTGCGCGCCTTCACCGGCAACTGGGACGCCGCGCGCCACACCGAAGGCGCGTATTCGGCGCAGATCAAATTCGAGGACGGCAGCTTTGCCTCGCTGACCTATAGCGGCTACGCGCATTTCGACAGCGATGAGTTGATGGGCTGGTGGGGCGAACTTGGACAACGCCGCGACGGCGGCGCTGCTTCCTACGGCCGCGCGAGGGCGAACCTGGCGAAAGCGGCCAGCGTGGCGGAAGAGACCGCGATGAAGAATGCCCGCGCCTATGGCCCTTCGGGACGCGATGCATTTCAGACCGGTGGCGAGATCGCGCACAACCATTTCGGGCTCATGGTCGTGAGTTGCGAACACGCCGACCTGCGCCCTTTGCCGAACGGCGTCATGGTCTACGGCGACACGGCGCGCCACCTCGACGAACTCCCCTCGCCCAAGATCCCGCGCGCCGAGGTCGTCGATGAACTCTATGCCGCCGCGATGCTTGATCAGGCGCCGCTGCATTCGGGCGAGTGGGGCTTGGCGACGCTGGAGATCTGCCTGGCGATATTGCAGGCGGCGAAGAGTGGGAGCGAGGTGAAGTTGAGGTGGCAGGTGTAGCTCAGCCGTCATGGCGAGCGCGGCGAAGCAATCCAGTTCCTGTCATTCCGGGGCGCGCGGGAGCGCGAACCCGGAATCCATTTATCCCAGCTTTCTTGCTGCGCCATGGATTCCGGGTTCAGCCCTGCGGGCTGCCCCGGAATGACGGCGAAAGCTACGATTTCCCGCTATTCGCTCTTGTCGCGATGATCGCGATCAGGTCGTTCTCGGCCGCGGCTGCGGTCTTGTAACGCGGCTCGGTGGTCACGAACGGCTGCTCGGCGTCGGCGGGATGGAAGATCTCGACGTAATAAAGGCCGGATGGAGAGTCCAATTTCGGCTCGATGCGGATCAGTGCCATG
>NZ_DASSRP010000222.1:0-10275 GCF_035701725.1 Bradyrhizobium sp. | reverse complement strand
TCACCACGCCTTCACCGGCCTGTTCGCGTGACTTGCCTGCGGGACGCCGCGGTTGAGCGACATGTGCGAATGCGTGCACAGCCACTTGTCGCCATCCTTTGAAAACACCATCGTCGCGCGTCCCGGCCGCGGAAACGCTTTGCCGTCTTCGTGGTAGCCGATGGAGGTCCACGGCGCGATCACGATTGCGGTGCCGCCGTCGCTTGAGGCCAGCACCTGCGTCTGATCGAGATTGAAACGGAAGTCCGATGTCTTCGGCCAGACATGATCCCATTGCGTCAGTACCCATTTATCGAGGCCGGGGATGACGTCGTTGTGAGTGCCGAAGGCGAGCACGTCGGGATGGAAGAGCGGTTTCGCGGCGGCGTAGTCGACCTCGCGGACGTAGCTTGCAAAGGTCTCCAGCCACGCATGAAAGAATTTCGTGATTTCGGCGTTGGCGATCGATAACGGATTCATGTGGGGCTCCGCTTCGTGCCCGCACCCGCAGGCATCCACGATCTGCTTCGCCAGGATTCAAGACGTGGATGGCCGGGTCAAGCCCGGCCGTGACGACCTCTTGCAACGTCGTTCCGTAACCACAACCAGCGCTGTTGCTTCAGCCCCTCACCCGGATTGCGCTCCGCACAACCCGACCTCTCCCCGCAAGCGGGGAGAGGTGAAGGAAAACCTCAGCACTTCGGCTGATTGGGCGGACACTTCTTCGCAGCCGGCGCTGGTCGTGGCGGCGGTGGCGCCGGTCGCGGCGGCGGCGGCGGGGCCGCGCGCGGTGGAGGCGGCGGGGCCGCGCGCGGCGGAGGCGGTGCCGGCCGTGGCGGCGCCGCGGCCCGCGGGGGCGGCGGTGGTGGTGCAGCCCTCGGCGGAGGCGGTGGCGGCGGCGCGCGCCGCCTCTCAGGCTTCGGAGGTGGTGGAGGCGGCGGAGGCGGCGCCCGCCGCGTCTCCGGCTTCGGTGGCGGAGGTGGCGGAGTTGGCTTCGATGGCGCCGCCGTCGCGCCGGAGGGCGGAGGCGTTCGCCTGTCGTGCTCGCGCAAATTCGGCGTGGTGGTCGGCGAAGTCGTCGTTGGCGCCGTCGGGCTGGTCTGGTTCTGCACGACCGGCGGTTTGCCCGGCGCACCCGGCGCGCCCTTTTCGTCGCGCAGATTCGGCCGGCCCGGTTCCGGCGGGGTGTTGGAGAGCCGGTTCGGGCCAACCGTGCCCGGAGGCGGCGGTGGCGCGCCTTTCTGTCCGGGAACCGGCAGCACGTTCGCCTTCGGCAACTCCTGGCGCAACTGATTGCCACCCGGCTGCGGCTGAGTGCCGCCACCTTGAGGAAGATTCGCCGGCGTCACACCCGGAGCTCGCGGATTGATCGAGGCACTCGGCGGCGGTGGCAACTTGCCTTGCTGGATCAGCGTCGCGCGCTGCTGGACATGCGTCGGCAGGCTCGGGCCAAGCGTCGTCGGCGCAGTCTGACCCGTCGCACCCGTCCGGGGACCGGCCGCAGCGGCGATCGCAGCCGGCGACGGCGACGGGTTGTTGATCACCGTATTGATGACGGTCGTGTTGTGAATGTTGTTGACGATGATGTTGTTGACCGGTCGCTCAACATAGACCGGGGGCGAACAATAGACCGGCAGCGGCACGAAGGCCGGACGTGGCAGGACGAACAATCCCACGCCGATGCCCACCCCCACGCCGATCGCCACGATCGGCGGCGGCAGCACGACGAAGTCCGGCGGCGGCGGCGGCAGGTAGTAAATCGGCGGCGGTGGCGGCGGTGCGAAGTCGAAGTCGGGATCGCCGAAATACAGCACCGGGCGATCGACATAGACGATTTCGTCCGGCGGCGGCGGCGGTACGTCATAATCCATCACCGGAAAGGACGGCGGCGGCTCGAGCGCTGCCGAGAGATAGCTCAGACGCCGCCGCGCATCCCACGCGTGCGGCCCTTCCGGATAACGGCGCAGATACGACCAATAGGCGTCGGGCGTATCGGCCAGATAGGTGCGCCGCCAGGTGATCGCCTCACGCCGCGCGGCAAGAATCGCCCGCACCCGTTTGGCGAGCGGATCACGGGGATAGGCGACGAGAAAATCCTCATAGGCCTGGAAGGTGTCGCGGGCGAGCGCGGCAGCAAAAGCATCCTGCGCACCAAGATCACGGATCGGCTTGTCGCGAAACGCCGCGACCTGATCGGACGGGCCCTGGACGGGCGGCGCGTCCGGCGCGCGCTCGAAGAACGAGAACTGCGCCTGGATCTTCTGCTCGTCCCAGGGCACCTGTGCGCCCTTGCTGCTTTCGCTGACGCGAAGCCGCACGCGGTCGAACACGTCGGGCAGCGACAATCCGCCGGTACGGATCATTTCGGCGAGCGACTGCGCATAGACGCCGTAGTTACCAGTGTCGTTCGGCGCAACCGTGCCCGGCGCGGCGTTGAAGGCGATCAGCATGTTCGGCGACGGATCGACCAGCGCAAGACCGCCGGCGATCGGGTTGCCGCCTTGAATGAAAGGCTGCTGCCTTGCCACATCGAGCACGACGATGCTGGCCTTGAGCGGAATGGCAGCGAGCTGGCGCGTATAGTCGCTGATCCGCAATCCCTCAGTCGGGATGTCGGTGTCGCGGCTGACTTTCGCGTCGACCGGGATGTAATAGTTCTCACCGGCAAGTTGCATGCCGTAGCCGGCGAGATAGATCATCGCCACCGTGTTGGCGGGGTCTGCCTGGGCTTTCTGCATAAAATCGCGAAGGCTGTTGCGCAAGGCGTCCGCATCGAGGTCCCGCGCCCCTATGACATCGAAACCCGCGGCCTGGAGGGTTTGCGCAATCAGGCCCGCGTCGTTGGCGGCGGTGGCAAGCGGCGTCCCTTCGTAATTGCCATCGCCCACCACCAGCGCGACGCGCTTTTCCGCGGGCTGTTGCGCAACCGCAGGCTCGACCAGGTTTCCTATGGCCAGCAGACAAAATGAAAGAGACAAGAAAATGCTTCTGACGCGTCGCATGACGTTCCCCTCACGTTTATGGAAAGCAGCTTGAGCAGGCGCTCGCTGAATGCCCCCTGAACGGATGGATATAAAAGCCGCATAAAAGTGCCGCCATCCGCGCGTTGTCGCCAGTCATTATCGGCAACGAAGGACAAAGCGCCAGCCATGGCCCGGCAGGATCAGCTATGCCCCCGGTCCATTTCGGCTCGAGAACTTTTCGATCCGGCTCCGCCGCCTTCCGGATTGCCGGCCGGCGGCTCCCGCCCGGTTGCGGGAGAGCGGTTCAAACGGCGGGCCTGCGTTCGGTTCCATTTCAGGTTCCGTTCGCTTTTCGTTGAACCTGATCGCACAGCCGAAAAACAAAGTGATGGGCAGGGCAACAGCATTGCAGGCACGAGGTTCGTTTATGCCAACACTTGTTTTGAGACAAACCATCCCGGCGGCACAAGCGTCAGCAATTTCCGCCCTTCCCGCGCACAAGACGAGAACCCGGCACGGATCGCTCGAAGGCATCCTGCTTTTTTCGGGGCTCAGCCTTGGATTGCTGGTGCTGGCCGCAATCTTCAGCTACCTGCAACTGCCCTCACCTGTTTTGCTATAGCTGTCGCGGATCACGGGCGACACCGCACTTTCCGACCATGGCCGGTCATAGCCGTTCGAAGAAACAAGGTTGCTCCGTTCGGCTATGGCCCGAATTTCCGAGCCGCCACAGCAGCACTGTCAAACTACTTCGAATTTGATCCTGTTTGCACCAGATCAAAGACCGCAACGCCGGAGCGGGTAAGACTAACTGTGTCATTTGAAATTGCCCGCCAGAGCCTTCAGCTCGGACGGGCCGGCAAAATGAGGTTAGACCCATGCGCACGCTTGCTTTGGCCGAGAATATCAGGACGGTAAAACCGGCGGTAATTTCCCTGGGGATGCCGGAGGCCACGCATAACCCCGCGCTCGAAGGTGTTCTCGTCTTCTCCGGCATCAGCATCTCTCTGGCCGTGCTGGCGATCCTGTTCAATGCCCTGCATCTGCCGTCCCCCTTGCTTTTCTGAAGCAAGCGGCAACGTGCAGTAATGCGTCGGTTCGGGCTTTGCCCGGGCGGATGAGACGGCTCTCGCCCTCACCCTCCTCCGTCGGACCCTGAGATCTTGCGGTCAGGGTCCTGGTCGAACGGCGGCGGCCAAATCTTGCAGTCGAAGCTGCGACCGCTGCCCGGGCAGACGTCGCCTGCCGGCGGCCGGGCTACCGGCCGCAGTTGGCCCGAAGCCCACGCGCTGTCCCGGTAATTGCCGTCCCGATAAGTGTTGCCCCAATACGGGCTCATCCGCTGGTGGTGCTTTCGTACATTCCGCCCGGCGGCCTCGCTCTCGGTTCCGACAACAACCGAGGCGCTCGCGGCGGCCGCGAGTATCGACAACCCCAACCCAGCGTGGCGCATCCACCTCTCCCGTCTATTTCGTTTCATCCGCCATCCGAGCTCGTCGCCTTGCGGTCAGGATCTTCATCGATCGGAGGCGGCCACACCGTGCAATCGACGGCGCGCGCGTTGCCTGGACACGCCTGGCCGGCGCGCGCCGGCGGTGGCGCGACGGACGGGGCGGCCGCCCAGGAATCGCGTACCGGGCTGCGCACAAGGTTGATGCCGTGGTGGTGCTTTCTGATGTGGCGGCCGCTTGTTTGCGCCGCGCTCATCGTAACGAAGGGAGCGATCGCCATTGCGCAAACGGTCAACGTCAGGAGCCGGCTCTTGGAGTAGCGCATCCACGCCTCCCGCAGGTCTCGGAACATGCGGAGGTTGAGCCGGTTCAGCGCGGCTGTCGCGTAAAATTAAGTTTATCCGTTTGGCAGCGCCGGCATGGGAATATTCGTTGCCTCCGACGTCGCTGTAGCACGCCGCTTTCCCCACCCTGCGCCGGCGGGCGACCTATGACGCGGCGAAATGCGTTCTCGCCCCTCACATCCCGTTCTGGCCGCTGTCCTGACTCTGATGCTGACGTTCCTGCTGCTTGGCATGGTGGCGCCCATAGAGGCAACCGGCGGCGGCGCCGAGCATGCCGTGATGACCGGCGTAGTGACCAGCAACGCCACCGACCACGGCGCCCTTCAGGCAACCTTTGGCCTCGGCGGTCGCAGGCAAAGCCAGCGCGAAAGCAATAGCGGCGAAAACTGCAAGGGGGTTCTTCATGCGAAATATCTCCTGAAAGCCGTCAATATTTTCAACAACGCACGAAAACTCCGGTTCCCACTGCGGGACTCAACTTCGTTTTGCGCGGGCGAGAGCGGCGCAAAAACCCTCGGTATCGGTCATGATGGCATCACCCGCAAAGCGCAGCGACTCGCAAGAGCGCTGCGCCGCATCGAGATGACCCGCACCGCATGCGTCCTCGATCAGGACGGGGACGATACCGAGATCGGCAGCATGGCGCGCGGTCGGCTCGATGCCGATTTCCATCGCGATCCCGGCAAGCGCGACCGCCGTGATGCCGCAGTCACGTAGCGCAAATTCGAGTGGCGTGCCTTCAAAGGCAGACATTGCAAGCTTGTCGAAGATCGCCTCGCTCGGCCGCGGCGTCAGCTCGGGAACGATCGCAAAACCCGGCGAGTCCCGCAGGAACCACGGCTCGACCTTGGCGGGATCGTCGGTACGCTGCCAGGCCATCGCCATGCGATATTGAAATGCGCCCATCAATTCCTTTGGCAACGACATGTGCCGGGTAAAAAATATCCGGATCTGCGCCGCGCGCGCCGCTTCGAGAATACGCGCCACCTGCTTCGTCACCGCTTCGCCGTTCTTCAATTGGCGGACAATGCCGACCTGCATGTCATAGACGACCAGCGCCAGCTTGGTGCGGTCACACACATCGTCGAGCGTTTGCGGCACGTCGATCCCAAATACCCGTTTCATTGAAGCCTCTCTTTTCGTCGCGCTGGTTTTTAGCCGACAAAACGGGCCGGAATTTGCCACGAGCCCAGATGAATGTCGCCGGCCATTCGGGGAGGCCGGCGAAGGTCGCCTATTTCGATTTTGCGCTTCCCACGCTGTCCAGAAACGCTGCGGCCTCGCGGTTCAAGAACTCCACATCGGCCGGCATGAAGCCGCCGGCGGAAGCATGGCCGGTGACCGTGCCCGGACTGATCGTCATCATCTTGACGCCGACGATATTCTTGCCGGCCTCCTTCGGCTCGAATTCCGGATTGAGCAGATCCTTGGTGCCGGTCATGATCAACGTCTTGGCCTTGATCGAGGCCAGCGCCTTGGCTGTGTCGCCATTGAATCCCGGCGTCGTGCCGACGTCGTGACGCTCATAGGCAAAGGTCTGGTAGATATAATCGTTGGCGTCGAACGCCTTCATCGCCGCCGTCTCCTGCTGCTCCATCCAGGGCAGCGCATCCATGCCATTTTGAAACTGCGCGGAGTACATGTCGGGCGTCCGCGCCGAGAGCAGGTTGAGGATGTCGCGCCACAGCCGCACGCCCTTTTCCGGCGGCGTATCGTAGTTGCCGCCGTTCCATGCCGGATCGTTCATGATTGCCTTGCGCGTGGCTTCCACCACCGCGACGCTCCAGGCGGGCGTCTTCGCCAGCGGCACCATAGCGACCAGTGCATCCATGTAATCGGGATGGCTGACGCCCCATTGCAGCGCCTGCATGCCGCCCATCGACGGGCCGATCACGGCGACCACATGATCGATACCGAATTTTTCCTTCAATAGACGGTATTGCGATTCCACCATGTCGCGGATGAGATATTTCGGAAAGCTCATGCGCGGCTGTGCCTTGGAATTGCTCGGCGAAGTCGAAAGCCCGTTTCCAATGGCATCCGTGCAGATGATGAAATATTTGTCGGGGTCGAGCGCCTTCCCGGGCCCGATCATGAAGTCGATGCGGTGATGATTGCCGCCAAGCGCCGTCACCATCAGGATGGCGTTCGATTTGGTCTCGTTCAGTTTGCCATGGGTGACGTAGGAGATCGAGAAATCCTTGATCGTCTCGCCGCTCTCGAGCTTGAGATCGCCTTCGTTGTAAAGCTGGTGCGGCGGCTGCTGCGCCGTATGCGCAGCCGCCGGCAACGACAACAGCGAAATCAACAGGCCCGATCCGACGGCATGGATGATGCTCTTCACGCGTATTCCCCCCTGTTTTTCCGGTTTGTCCGACTTCGCGGCCGGTTGCGCCAGACGATAGTCGGGCAAGTCAGGACTGTGAAGCCGTCGCGGGTGACGCACAAAATCCGCGGGCCAGTTATGAACCTTCTTGTGCCTCGACCGACTACCAGAGGGGCATCCCGCACCCTCGGACCGAATCCCTCATGAAAATCGCGCTATTCGCCTTGCTCGGCCTGGTATTCGGGGCGATCGGAGGCGCTGCGCTCGGCATCGGTGCCGGGCTCGCGTGGATCGAAATCTTCAAAACCACGGATTTTGAAGGGTATAGCGGCATGCTGGTCTTTTTCAGCTTCATGCCGGCCGGCGCCATGATCGGCAGCCTCGGCGGCGCCGCCTGGTTCGGCGTCATGGCGGCGCGCGACGACGAAATCGCCGTGGAGACCGAATCAGCGGCCGGTCAGGAACGCAGGTAGGCGCCCCGCATTTGTGCAATGCAAAATTGCATTTGCATTTCCGCGAACTTCGACTAATTCAGACTTCAAATTTTAGCGCTGCAACGAATGCGGCGGAATCAGCGTTTTCCGGCACGGCGTCGCCAATGACGCCCATCAGGGCCGGCCGCTGACGAAAAAATCCAGTTTGGGAAAACGAAGTCATGACGGAGCATAGTCTCTGGCGTTTCTCGCGCGCATTGCATCGCGCGATCAACGAGCGCCAGCATGAAGACCTCGAAGCATTGATCGACGATGATGTCGACTGGGCTGTCTATGGCCCGATCGATATGTTTCCGTTCTTCGGCGCCCGCCGCGGCAAGGCTGCCGTGCTCGAGGTGATCCGGCGCGTCGCCGAAAACATCCGCGTGCACCGGTTCGATCGCGAATCCATCATGCTCGGTACCGATACGGCCGCCTCGATGATGCGCTATTCGTTGACCATGCTCGATGCCAACAAGCCGATCAGCCTGCGACTGGCGCAATTTGCACAGTTCAGGGCGGGCAAGCTCGCCAGCATCCGTATCCTGGTCGACACCTTCGACCTGGTGGAGCAGGCGCTGGGCCACCCCATTCATCTGCCGCGCATCGCCTCTTAAGTCTAATCGGCGATCGCTCTTGCGGGCGCCGATGCTACACGCCACATTCGTGCGGCGATGAGCCATCATCCTTGGCTGATCGCAAGGCCAGCGAGCGGGGTTAATGATTTCCAGGATCGGATACGGCTTGGCCGGGTTGCTTTTGCTGGCGGCAAGCGACTGGACTGCTCACGCCCAATCCAAATCCTCGGCTCCCAAATCCTCGGCTCCCAAGTCTTTGGAAGATGTACCTCTGCCAACCGCTCCCAAGGTGTCGCCCTGGCCCGCCGAGCCGCAGCCGCGCGAAGACAGCGATCGGGACGCGGTAGAAGATGCGGCGGCCATGGCTGAAGATGCCGATGTCGCCAATCTGGACATCGACTGGAGCCTGCTCGACGTCGATGCGTCCACCCTGATGGCGACCGATCCCAAGCAATTGCCCGCCGGCCCGCGCGCGTCAGCGTCAGGCGGCATGGCTTGGTCATCTCAGGAGAGGGCCTATGGCTCAGCGGTCTCGGTCAAGCAGCCGGTTTCGCCGTTTATGGACACGCGGGTAGGCGCCGACATGACCGTCGTGCGCCAGCCGCAGACTTTTGCGGAATTGCTAGCCGAGAAAGCCAGCAATGGCGGCAGCGAGCCGCAATCCTCCGGCTCGGCGTGGGCCAGTATGACGGCGGGCGGCGTCGGCTCGATCTGGGACAAGACGTCGGTCGAAGCGCGGATCGACCCGGCGCAGGATCAGGGCAAATTCGGCACTTCCCTGACCAAGTCGCTCCAGGTGGGTGATCAATATTCGCTCACCCTGCAGAACGGCTACAACATGACGCAGGGGTTTGCGCCGATGCCGGGCGGCACCGGCCGCACCAGCTATGCGACCGAACAATCGGCGAAACTGGGCATCACGGAGACCGGCACCAGCTTTTCCGCCGGCCAATCGCTCTCGACGACCGACGACAAATGGCTGCGCAAAATCGGAGCCGAGCAGAAGATCGTCGGCGGCTTCAATATTTCCGGCTCGATCGCGGAAACGCCGCTCGGCATTGCCAACAAGAGCATTTCCGCCGGTTTCAAACAGAGCTGGTAGCGACCGACGACCGCGGCTCCGATTCCGGAGTTCGCGTGGTATCGCCCCGTGAAAGCACCTTCATTGCCGTATATTGGCCGCGATGCGGTCAAAATCGGAAGCCCTGATGGTCCCGTCAACATCGACGTGCGGGGGGACACCCGCGGGTCGCGACCAACGCGAAACAGGGAAGCAGCCGATGAACGCCATTCGTTCCGAAAAGATTGAATCGATTGAAGAGGACACTAATCTCGATGCGGCCTCCGAAGTCGAGGCCGGCATTCGCGACTTCGTCCGCAACGACATCGCCTATCTGCGTCGTCCGACGCCGAGCACGATTGGGGGCACCGACGTGACCGATGCAACCGCGGAGGCGACGGTGACCAATGTCAATTCGCTGATCCAGCGCGTCGCCGGGACGTCGCTTGCCGAAATCGAGAACCTGATTTCGGAACTCGAAAGCCTGCGCGACATCCTGCATGCCGAAGGGCAGCGGGTGCAGCGCGAGATTTCGGGCTATGCCCAGCTCAGCCAGGCGGCAATGAAGTCGACCCGCATGATCGCCGACAACGTCGCGCAGTGGAAACGCGCCGCGGACGGTCTGCGCAACAGCTGACAATAAGTTCGCCAGTGATGGACGCGTTCGGGCCGGGCATTCCCCGGCCCGACGTTTGAGATGACGAACGCGTGTCAGGATGGCGCGACTTGAACCTTTTGTAGCCGGCTGGCGACCAAGTGCAGGTAACTTTGGGGATTTCCTGCATGAAGACCGTCCGGCCCGACAACAGCGATCCAATTCCGCTGCACGCGCCACCCCACCATGTCGCGACCATCATGATCCGCTTTGTCGGCCTGCTCGTGGCGGCCGTGGTGGTGCTCGCGCTGATCTGGAGCCGATGAAAATAAAGACGCTTGGACGTCGGCGCCTTGCGCGGGTCTTTTACGGCTATGGTTAGCGGAATCTGACCTATCGCGAGGCGACCTGCTCGCTTTCGAGCGAATAGGCGCCATCGGCATAGCCCTTCACCACCATGCCGGTCGCGAACATCACCGCAACAGTGACGGTCGCAAAAATAAATC
>NZ_DASSRP010000221.1:0-39695 GCF_035701725.1 Bradyrhizobium sp. | reverse complement strand
CTCGCGGGCGCTGTTCCAGCGCGCACAGGAGCAGGCCTACTTCGTCAGCGCCGTGAACACGATCGCGGAAGGCCGCCTGGTCCCGGTGCCCGGCGGCGTGCTGATTCAGGACGGCACCAGGCTGTTGGGCGCGATCGGCGTCTCCGGCGACACCTCCGACAATGACGAGATCTGCGCGATTGCCGGCATCGAAGCGGCGGGGCTCAAGGCCAATCCGGGGTAGTCCGATCATAGTGCGCCAGCAGCACGGAGCGGCTACTCGATCGTGATGTTGGCCGCTCCGGCAATCTTCCGATACTTGTCGTTCTCGTCCAGGATGAACCTGGAATAGGCTTGTGCGGATAGCGGCGTCGACAACAGGCCAATCTGCTTTAGTGCATCCTGGAAATCAGGCATCGCCCCGATTTCTTGCAGAGCACGTTCAAGCCGCGCCACCACATCCGGCGGCAGTTTGGCGGGACCGGACAGGCCGTACCACAAATTGCCAGTGACCGACGGATAACCCGCTTCCGCCATCGTCGGGACCTCGGGGAACAGCACGAAGCGCTCTGCACTCAGCACAGCCAGCGGTCGCAATTGCCCGGATTGGATGCCTGACATCTGCGCCGCCGCCGCGTCGAACATCATCTGGACCCGGCCGGCAAGCAGATCGATCACCGCAGGCGCCGATCCCTTGTAGGGAACGTGGGTCAGCTTCACGCCCGAAGCAGTCATGAACATCTCTCCCCATAGCTGCGGTCCGCTGCCGTTGCCCGAAGAGCCGAAATTCAATTCGCCCGGCCTGCCCTTGGCGTAGGTCACGAGATCGGCGACCGAACGGATCGGCAGTGAGGAATTGACGCTGAGTATCGCCGGCGCTGTCGCGATCAGACCGATGTGGGAAAAATCCCTGGATGGCTCGTAGGCGATGTTCTTGTAGACGACCGGCGCGGTGCAGTGAGTTGCGGTCGACGACAACAGCAGAGTATAGCCATCTGCCGGCGCTCGCGCGATGAACGCGCTGGCAATCGTGCCGGCCGCGCCGCCCCGGTTTTCGATGACGACGTTCTGCTTCAGCAATTCGGACAGTCGCGATGCAAACTGGCGTGCCACCAGATCGCCCGCCCCGCCCGCAGGTACGGCAACGATCAACGTAATCAGCCGCTCCGGATATTCGGCGCGCGCCGGATTCGAGTTTACCGCAATGCAGATTCCGACAACGAGCCAACTCCAGAAGCGCATGGTCAAGCTCACTCCATTTGTCTATCTAAACTAGAGCTCGGATTCCGACGTCCGCATCCTATCGCGGCACCTTCTTCTGCGGACGTTGGAATCGAGAGAGCTCTAGCAACTTATTTAATCTGGTGCGGCTTTGAATTTGAAGTTCCTATGACGAACTCGCAGCGGCAATGATAGGAACTTCAAATTCGTCGCACCAGCCAAGATATCTGAACGGATAAAATCCGCAAAAGCGGCAGGCCTGCAATTTGGGGGCCAGGAATCTTCGAGAGCCAGGAATGCTTCGCCTTGTTCTGATCGTCACGCTCGCGGCCTTCATGGCGCCCGTCATGGCCGAAAGCTGGCCGAGCCGGCCGCTGACCATGGTGGTGCCGTTCGCGACGGGCGGGCCGATGGATGCGGTTGCCCGCATCTTGCAATCGCCGTTGAGCGACGCTTTGCGGCAACAGGTGATCATCGAGAATATCGGCGGCGCCGGCGGCATGATCGGCGCTGCCCGGGTCGCCAAATCGACACCCGACGGATATCAATTCGTGCTCGGCAATGTCGGCACGCACGCCGTCAGCCAAACGCTGTACAAGACTCCGTTCTACAATGCGGCGACCGATTTCGCCCCGGTCATCCTGATCGCAGAGCTGTCGCTGGTCATGGTGGCGCGCAAGGATTTTCCTGCCAACGATTTGCAGCAATTCATCGCCTACGCCAAGGCCAACCAGAAGACGATGCAATTTGCGTCGGCAGGCGCAGGCTCCGCCACCCATCTCGGCTGCGCCCTGATCAACGCGCGTATCGGCATCGACGTCACCCATGTGCCATATCGCGGCGGCGCGCCGGCGATGGCGGACCTGATCGCGCAGCGCGTCGACTACCTCTGCATCGATACGCCGACCGCGCTGCCTCAGATCGAAAGCGGTGCCATCAAACCGATCGCGATGTTGAGCCGCGGGCGGTCACCAAGCTTGCCCGGTCTTGCGTCGGCGCATGAGCAGGGATTGACCGATTTCGAGGCCACCAACTGGAGCGCATTCTTCCTTCCCAGAAATACCCCGGCCTCCGTTGTTCAAAGGCTGCACGATGCCACTGTCGCCGCGTTGAACGATGCGCTGGTGCAGCACCGCTTCAAGGAAAACGGCATCGATCTCGTTGGCGACGAGCGGCGGTCCCCGGCCTATCTCGCCCGCTTCGTCTCTGACGAAATCGCCAAATGGGCCGGGCCGATCAAGTCCTCCGGCCTGGTTCTGGAATAGGCTTGAGACGATCAACCCCGGAGAGCGACGTGAAGATCAGATTAATGGAAAATTTTCGCGCGGTCTTCTACGCCCCCTATTACGCCATTGGCGCCCTCGGCTTCTATGCGGACGAAGGCATCGAGGTCGAACTGGTCCGCAGCGACGCGCCGGGTGATGCCATTTCGCGTCTGGCCGACGGCACGATCGACCTGACCTGGGGCGGCCCGATGCGGGTCATGACGGCGCACGACCAAAATGCACAAAGTCCGCTGGTGTGCTTTGGCGAGACCGTATCTCGCGACCCGTTTTTCCTGATCGGCAACTCCGATGAATTTGAGTTTTCGGACCTTGCGCGGCTACGTTTTGCGACTGTATCGGAAGTGCCGACACCCTGGATGTGCTTGCAGCAGGATCTGCGCGAGGCAGGCATTGATCCCGCAATGATCGCCAGAATTCACGATCGACCCATGTCGGAGAACTACGCCGCGCTACGAGCAAAAAAGCTTGACGTAATGCAGGCGTTCGAGCCGTTCGCTTCGCAGGCGGAGAGCGATCGCGCCGGCACGGTCCTGTATGCCGCCAGCTCGCGGGGGCCGACCGTCTACACCTCCTTCATCGCAACCCGTGACAAAGCCGCCTCGCAGCGCGATGCCTTCCTCGCCGTGACCCGTGCGCTGGCAAGGGTGCAGACCTGGCTCTATACGCACAGCGGAAGCGAGCTTGCCGACGTCGTCGCCTCGTTTTTTCCCGATGTGCCGCGCGAGCTTCTCGCCCGCTCCCTGCAGCGTTATCTTGATGCCGGCCTGTGGGCGCGCGACCCCGCGATGTCGAGACAAGGCTTTGAACGCCTCGGCCTTAGCTTCGTTTCCGGCGGCCTGCTGAAACGCTCACCGGTTTTTGAACATTGCGTGGATACGAACCTGATTTAGGCTTCGGAGGATTGACAGAACGCCGTCGTGCTCGCGCTTCTGCCGTGACGGCAAACATATGCGGCGCCGCGTACGTACTGGAATTGCCACCTCATGCTGAAGCCATTCACTTCGGACATCTGGATTGCGGACGGCCCGCATGTTTCGACGGCCGGCTTCCACTACGGCACGCGAATGGCCGTCATTCGCCTCGCCGACGGCGGTCTTTTCGTCTGGTCGCCGGTCAAACTCACCGAAAGTCTTCGCCGCGAGGTCGATGCGCTGGGTGAGGTACGCCACCTCGTGCCGCCAAATTCGCTTCATCATCTGTTCGTTGATGATTGGCGGCGCACCTATCCCAAAGCGATCTTGTACGCACCGCCCGGCTTGCGGACGAAGCGAAAGGATCTCGAGTTCGACGCCGATCTCACAGAGGAGCCCGCCGCCGCATGGGCCGGCGATCTCGACCAGGTCGTGGTGCCGGGCTGTCTGATTACGACCGAGGTCGTATTCTTTCATCGCAAGAGCGCGACCGCCCTGTTCACCGATTTGATCCAGCAATTCCCGTCGACCTGGTTTTCCGGCTGGCGTGCCACGGTGGCACGGCTCGACCTCATGACCAAGTCTGAGCCGGCGGTGCCTCGCAAATTTCGCCTGATGTTCGCAGGGCGTCGTATCGCCCGCGCCGCGCTGGCGCGCATAGAGGCCTGGCCGACCGAAAAAGTGTTGATGGCGCACGGCACGCCGGTCGAGCGCGACGGCCAGGCTTTCATCGCCCGCGCCTTCGCCTGGCTGACCGGCTGAGCCATCAAGCTTGCGAATGGGCTAGATCGCCGCTGACTGGTCCGGCAGCCTCTCTGCCTGCACGCCGCCGGATGGGCGGGTAGCGATCGAGCGGCCGACGCTTCGCAGCATGGCGCTCGCTTGGGTAGCGCTATGGTCCAGCAGCCAGCGTCCGAAGGCCGACGGCGACAGCGCCGGCGCGTAGAGAAATCCCTGGATGACATCGCAGCCGAGTTCGGCCAGGAGATGCCGCTGCCCTTCGGTCTCGACGCCCTCGGCGACGACAGTGAGCTGCAGGCTCTGACCCACACGCACGACGGTCGTCACCACCGCCCGCGCCGCCGGATCGCTTTCGACATCGCACATGAAGCTGCGGTCGATCTTCAATTCGCGAATCGGCAGATGCGCGAGGCGATTCAAGCTCGAATAGCCCGTTCCGAAATCGTCGAGCGACAGCCCTGCCCCGAGCCTGCGAATGGCGCTCATCGTCTCGATCGCCACCGCATGCTCGTTCAGGAACACGCTTTCGGTAACCTCGAGCATCAGGACTTCCGGCGGCAGGTCATAGGCGGCGAGGATCTCGGCGACGACAGAAGCAAGACCCGCGTTCTGGAAGTTGATCGGAGAAAGATTGACCGACACGCAGGGAATGTCGAGGCCGGCCTCGCGCCATTGCGCCATTTGCCGACAGGCCTCGCGGATCGACCACAATCCGATCTGCTCGATCAGCCCGCATTCCTCGGCGAGCGGAATGAACTTGGCTGGCGAGACCTCGCCAAGCACCGGGTCATGCCAGCGCGCCAGCGCCTCGACGCCGTGCAGCGAACCGTCGCGGGTCCTGATCTGCGGCTGATAGTGCAGCGACAGCCCGTCACGCGCGAGCGCGGCACGCAGCGCCGCGCTATAGGCCAGCCGCTGCTCGGCGAGACGATTCATGTCCGCGCTGAAGAAACGATAGGTGGCGCGGCCGGCCTGCTTTGCCCTGTACATGGCGACGTCCGCCTGCTGGATCAGCGTGTCGAGATCGGTCGCATTGTCCGGATAGATGCTGATACCCATGCTGGCTGAAAGCGGGACCTGCTTGGCACCCAACTTCAGCGGCACGGCGAGAGCTTCCATGATCCGGGAAGCCACCAGCGAGGCCGCCGCGGCGTCGCGGTCCGGCAGCAGGATCACGAACTCGTCGCCGCCGAGGCGCCCGAGCACGTCACTGGCCTGAACCTGCATATGCAGCCGCTGCGCGAACTCGACCAGCATCTCGTCGCCGGCGGCGTGTCCGAGTGAATCGTTGACGTCCTTGAAATTGTCGATGTCAAGGAACGCCAGCGCGAACTTCTTGCCCTCGGACGCCGAGCCGATCGCTTCCGAGATCATATGCCGCAAGCGCGCGCGATTGGGCAGGCCGGTCAACGTGTCGTAGTAGGCAAGCTGCGCGATCCGGGCACGGGCTTCCTTGCGCTCGATGGCGATTGCGCCGAGGTGAACGCAGGCTTCGACAATTCGCTCGTGCCAACGCGAGGGTGCACGGCATTCCCTGAAATAGAATGCGAAGGTTCCGATCACCCGGCCGTCCTTGGCCTTGATCGGCGAGGACCAGCAGGCGCGCAGGCCCACTGCGAGCGGCATCGCCTTGTAGGGCCGCCAGCGCGGATCGTTGTCGATATCCACCGCCAGCACCGGCTTGCCAAAATAGGCGGCCGAGCCGCAGGAGCCGACCTCGGGTCCGATCGCAATTCCGTCCAGCGCCCGCGAATAGTCGGCAGGAAGACTCGGGCCACCGAGCGGATGAACCAGCCCTTCGGCATCGACGTGGAGCAACGAGCAAACGACGTCGGGCGCAATTTCCTCGACGCGCCGGCAAAGCCGGTCGGCTATTTCGGTGATCGGAATCTCGTCGGCGAGCGCCGTCATGATCAGCTGCTGCAGCGACCACAACTGACGGGTTTCGGTAATGTCGGCAAGCAGCGCGACGATGTACTTGACCTTGCCGCGCGCATTACGGAATGCCTTGACATCGGCGCCGAGCCAAATCTCGTCGCCGCTGTTGTTATAGGCGAGGATTTCCTCGTTCGTGCCGTTCTCGCTCGCGACGCAGCGCTGCAAGCGCTTCAGCGCGGCGCGATCGGTGTGAGGACCAGCGAGCAGCTCGCCAATCTTGCGGCCCTCGGCCTGCTCGATGCTGTGGCCGAGCATGCCGACGAAGGTTGCGTTGACGTAAACAACCTTCATATTGCGGTCGACGATAATCACCGCGCGGTTGGTTCCGTCGGCAATCATCACGTGCAGCGCCAGCCGCTCGCGCAGTTCCAGTTCGGGCGTAATATCGCGCACCAGCGCGATCGTGTGCCGTGCACCGCCGGATGCGGCATGCGAGAGCGACAGCGCGACGCGCAGACGCTCGCCATTGGCGCGGGTGATCGTGAGTTCGCTTCTGCGGTCCTGGTCAAGCTCGTCGAGGCCGAGCATGCTGGCCGGCTGGCCCAGGATCGCGGCCCGTGCCAGCCCCCAAATCAGTTCGGCCGAGGCGTTGAAATGCGTGACGCGATGATCCTGATCCAGAATCACGACAGCATCATTCGCCCGCTCGAGTGCGGCCAGCAGAACGTCGGAGCTTTCCACTGCAGCTCGCTGGGGCACGGACATCAGGGGCTTGATCCCGCTCATGGGACACCATGTTGTGTGGAAAAGCCTATCGCCCCAAGGGTATTCAAAGGGTTGTGCAACTCGATATGCCGCGGCGGAAAGGATTTATCCTTAAGAATTCGCTACCAGCGGATTTGCCGTTACGCGATGAGCAGATCATTGAAGCAGAAGCTGCCGATCTTGAGCGGCCGATTCAGAAAAGCCGGCAACGGTCAATGCAACTGCGCCAGGATTTTGCGCTCCTGGGCCAACCGGTCGCGATCGACTGGAATTATCATTATTCCATTCGCGTCCGCGAAATTGAGGACGACCACCTTGAGCTGCGCGTCGACCAGGTCCTTCAGCTGCGGGTCGCTCCACTGTCCACCGGATGGAAGCGTCAGTTTCCGCCGCTCGCGCGGCTGAAGGCCACCTTTGAAATCCTGTACGTACTGCTGTCTCGCCCACGGAATCGGCCGATTCGTGGTGATCAAGAAACAGTCGAAGATGATGCGCGAAATCGGAGAATTGCCGCCGTTATAAACCGAGAACTCGACAACAGGCTGCTCGAAATAGCCGCTCTTTTTCCAGTAATAGCTGGCGGAACTGATTTCGACGGAGGCAGCGATACTCTCCAGGCTTTGCATCCTTGCCTCAGCAGACGAAATGTCTGCATTCAGCTTGTTGGACAGATCCGCGATGACGGTTGCAGCGTTTCGGTTTTCTATTTTCGGCTTCAGCCGATCGAGAGTTGTATCGGGATTTGCGAGAGGCGAGCTTAGCATCACGCCGACGCCGTTGATCGTATTTCGCGGCAAATCCTCGATCAGCAGATAGTCCAGGGCGACGGCCAGACGACGCGCGTCATCATTGGTCAGCTTCGACTTTATCGCAGCCGAGCTTTTCTGATACGCGTCCCAACTCGACAGGTCGAAAACAGGTTCGGAGTTGCAACCCGAGACCAGAACGCAGAACAGGAGGGTCAAGCTAAACCGATTCATTATATAGCTCGTCACCAAAAGGTTTTGCGGGATAAGCCTTTCGCGCAAACGCTTCACTATATTTGCCAGATCAACAAAAGGTTGCACTGCCGCCAGGGGGCGCATCGTTACTTAATAGAAAGTGAATCATGACCCGTCGGTCGGCCTCTGGAAAATCCGCGCGGGCTGTCGGCGAGATGAAGCGCAGCGAACTTCTGGACCGTGAGAATTTGCTGCTGATGCACGCGAACAGTCGCGGCAACGCACTAAGACACGGACGAAGTTTCCGCCGGCGAGCGACTACTCGCTTCGCCCAAACTCACAGCCGCTTCTCGTATAAGATGCGCGGCGCATGCCATATGCGTCAGTCCTGAATTTCGGCTTGCAGAACGCTTCCCACTTCAGGTCTTCCTTATGGCGCTCTGCCGCCTCCCGTCTTTCCTGTTCAAGGTCGATGATGGGATCCGGAACATACGTCCTCGTCGCGTAACAGTTGACGTACCCGTAGTACCCGGAAAACCTGCAGTTTGAAGTCGTGACGAACGAGCCCGCCAGCGCGGGTGATGCGTATGCGAACAGTGCGGCGGTCAGCAGAAGTTTTTTCACCGTCACTCTCCTTTGCATCCATCGAAGCGATGAAGCATTTTTCAAACCGGATGCAGACAGGGACCCCAACCCGTCAAGATTGCGCTACTTTGCGTCCATTGTCGATGTCGGTTGCAGCCGAAAAATGCGGCGATCGCTCGGCCGCTGTCGAGCCTCACCAAAAGTGATTGAGTGCACTGCAATGGGCGCAATCGCTGGCATGAAGATTGCTGTATAGTTCTGGAAAATTTAGCCGGCAGCGGAGATTTGGAATGCTTGACGGAGCCGAGATGAGGCTCGCCGTCGATATCGGAGGCACGTTCACCGATATCGTTCTTGACGTCGGAGGTGATCGCAGAACACGCAAGGTGCTGACGACCCCCGCCCGCCCCGAGCAGGCGGTGCTCGACGGGATGCGCCTCATTCTGTCCGACACCGGCGCTCACTTCCGCGACATCGACGTCTTCATTCACGGCACCACGCTTGCGACCAACGCCATCATCGAGCGCCGCGGCGCTCGGACGGCGCTGATCGCGACCGAGGGGTTCCGCGACGTGCTCGATATCGGCACCGAGAGCCGCTACGATCAATACGACCTGACGATCGACAAGCCGAAGCCGCTGGTCTCCCGCGCGCTGCGTTTCACGGTGCCCGAGCGCGTCGACGCGCACGGCGGAATCCGCCTGCCGCTCGACGAGGCTGCGTTGCGAGCGCTGGTGCCGAAATTGCGCGCACAGAATGTGCAGAGCATCGCCATCGCCTTCCTTCACGCCTACGCCAATCCGGAACATGAGCGACGTGCCGCATCGATCATCCGGGAGGAGATGCGGGACGTCTGGGTGACGCTGTCATCCGCGGTGTGTCCGGAAATTCGCGAATATGAACGTACGTCGACGGCGGTCGCCAACGCCTATGTCCAGCCTCTGATCGATGGCTATCTCGGACGGATGGCGGAAGCGTTGCGGGCCGAGCAATTCCGCGGCGCGATCTATCTCGTGACCTCGGGCGGCGGTGTCACCTCGATCGATACGGCACGTCGCTTTCCAGTCCGCCTGCTGGAGTCGGGCCCCGCGGGCGGCGCGATATTCGCCGGTCAGATCGCGGCCAGCGTCGGCGAAAGCAAGGTGCTGTCCTTCGACATGGGTGGCACCACCGCCAAGATCTGCCTGATCGAAAAATATCAGCCGGAGACCTCACGCGTGTTCGAGGTCGATCGCGCCGCGCGCTTTCTCAAGGGCTCGGGCCTGCCGGTCCGCATTCCCGTCATCGAAATGGTCGAGATCGGCGCCGGCGGCGGCTCGATCGCGCGGGTCGATGCCTTGAAGCGCGTTGCGGTCGGGCCGGAAAGCGCCTCGTCCGAACCGGGACCCGCCTGCTACGGGCGCGGCGGCGAGCACCCGACCGTGACCGATGCCGACGTCGCGCTCGGGATGATCGATCCCGTCGCATTTGCCGGCGGCACCATCGAGCTCCGCCCCGAGCTGTCGAGCCACGCGCTGCTCCGCGACATCGGCGAGCCCTTGGGGCTTTCGGCCGAGACCGCCGCCTATGCCGTGCATGAAATCGTGTGCGAAAACATGGCAAGCGCGGCCCGCGTCCATGCGGTCGAGCGCGGGGCGGTGGTCGGACAGCACACGCTGATTGCCTTCGGTGGCGCGGCACCGCTGCACGCCGCGCGCGTTGCCGAGCGGATCGGCGTCTCCAAGGTGATCGTGCCATCCAATGCGGGCGTGGGCTCGGCCGTGGGATTTCTTGCGGCGCCGATCGCCTATGAGCTGGTGCGCAGCCGCCATGTCCGGCTTGATGATTTCGACAGCGAAGCGGTTTCCGATCTATTGGATGAGACCGCGACCGAGGCCCGCTCTCTGGTCGAGTCCGGTGCCGGCCGCGCGGCCGTGCATGAGCGGCGCACCGCCTTCATGCGCTACGTCGGGCAAGGGCACGAGATTATGGTCGAGCTGCCCAACCGCCGTCTGACCGAAGCCGATCTCGACGGCTTGCGCAAGGCTTTCGAGAAGGACTATGCGGCTCTGTTCGAGCGGCCGATTCCTGGCGCTGCGATCGAAATCCTTTCCTGGTCGGTGCTTGCCACCACCGAACCGCACAATCCGACACGGATCGCCGCGGTGACACGCAAGGCGGCGGGCAAGCCGACGGGAAGCCGCTCCTTTTTCGACGGACGCGTCGGAAAAGCCGTCGAGATTCCGCTCTATCGCCGCGAACAGTTATCGCCGGGAGAGACCATCGCCGGCCCCGCGGTCATCGCCGAAGACGAAACCTCGACATTCGTATCGACGAGCTTTGAAGCCTATATCGACAGCGCCGGCAGCATCGTCATGGAGCGCAAGGGGCCCCAATCATGAGCGACACCAATCTCATCGACCTCCAGATCATGTGGAACCGGTTGATTGCCGTGGTCGAGGAACAGGCGCAGGTGCTGCTGCGGACCGCGTTCAGCCCGATCGTGCGCGAATGCGGCGACCTCTCCGCCGGCGTGTTCGATCTGAAGGGACGGATGCTGGCGCAGGCCGTCACCGGCACGCCGGGGCACGTCAATTCGATGGCGGAATCGGTCAAGCATTTCATCGCGCATTTTCCGCTTCAGACCATGAAGCCGGGCGATGCCTATATCACCAACGATCCCTGGATGGGCACCGGCCATCTCAACGATTTCGTCGTCACCACGCCCTGCTTCAAGGACGGCAGACTGGTCGCGCTGTTTTCCTGCACCAGCCATCTCATGGACATCGGCGGCATCGGCTTCGGGCCAGATGGCACCGATGTCTTCATGGAAGGTCTTTATATCCCGATGCTGAAGCTGATCGATCAGGGCACTGTCAACGAAACCCTGATGGCGATCATCCGCACCAACACGCGCCTGCCGATCGACACCGAGGGCGACACCTATTCGCTCGCCGGCTGCAACGACGTCGGCTGCGAACGCCTGATCGAGATGATGAATGAATTCGGAATCGAAACGCTCGACCAGATCGGCGATTACATCTGCGATCGTTCGCGCGAGGCAACGCTGGCCGAGATCGCCAGACTGCCAAAAGGCACCTGGCATAACGAAATGGTGGTCGATGGCTATGATGCGCCGGTGACGCTCAAGGCGGCGCTGACGATCTCCGACAGTGGCATCCACATCGATTTCGACGGCACCTCGGCTGCATCGAAGTTCGGCATCAACGTGCCGCTCTCCTACACCACGGCCTATACCGTGTTCGGCCTCGGCTGCGTGGTGGCGTCACAAATTCCCAACAACGCGGGATCGCTAGGACCGCTTACGGTCTCGGCGCCGCTCGGCTGCATCCTTAACGCGCCGAAGCCGGCGCCGGTGTCCTCGCGCCATATCATCGGCCAGATGCTGCCCGACGTCGTGTTCGGCTGCCTGCGCCAGATCATCCCCGAACGGGTACCGGCCGAGGGCACTTCCTGCCTGTGGAATCTGATTGTGCGAGGCGAGACGCGCAGCGGCGCCGGCGGCAACTACGGCTTCTCCATGGCGGTGACCAGCAACGGCGGCACTGGCGCGCGCTTTTCCAAGGATGGATTGTCGGCCACCGCCTATCCCAGCGGCGTGCGCGGCACGCCGGTTGAAATCGCGGAAACGCAGACCCCGCTGATCTTCTGGCGCAAGGAGCTGCGCCGCGATTCCGGTGGCGCCGGCCGCACCCGCGGCGGCCTCGGTCAGATCATCGAGGTCGGCAGCGGCATTGCAACGCCGTTTGACATCCTGGCGGCGTTCGATCGCATCGATCATCCACCGCGCGGCCGCGATGGCGGCCGGAACGGCGAGGCCGGCTATGTCGGGCTCAAGTCGGGGCAGAAACTGCGCGGCAAGGGCTTTCAGACCGTGCCGCCGGACGACCGCCTGGTGGTGATGACGCCGGGCGGCGCCGGGATCGGCGATCCCAGGGAGCGGCCGGCTGCGAGCGTGCGCTACGACATCGAAAGCGACCTGGTCTCCGATGAACAAGCGACGAAGATCTACGGCGCCGCGCGCTGACGTGAGGAGCGACGATCCGGACCTTCACCGCATCGGCCACACCGCCTCGGCCACCGCAGCCTGCGGCGGAAAGATCGTGACGAACTTGCCGCCGATATATTGCAGCAGCACCGGATCGGCGTCGTTATTCTGACCGCTCTCGTCGAACTTGATGCGCTTCCAGGGCATGATGGTCTGATCGCCGGGAATGTCCGTCGCCGCCAGGGCATCACGGATCTTGGTGCCATCGGTCGACTTGGCGCGGTTGATCGCGTCCGCCACCACCAGAAGCGCCATGATCTCGCGCGAGGTCAGGTCGTTGAGATCCTTGCCGGACCTTTCCTTGAACATCGCGTTGATGGCGCCGACCATCGGCCGCTTGGTCGCGAGATCGAGCGAAAACGTGCTGCGCGAGATCGAACCGTTAACCTGATCACCGACCGCGGCGTAGAAGGTCGTATCGGAGAAGCCGGCATCCTGCGCCACGATCGCGTTGGCCTTGTAGCCAAGCTCGGCCATGGTCTTGATGAGCAGGATGCTGTCGGTGGTGTAGCTCGAGGGCATCAGCACGTCGGCATTGGCCGCCTTGAGCTGTTGCACCTCGGCCGACAGCGACGAGGTATTGGCGCGATATTTGATGTCGGCCACGATCTTGTAGCCGCGCTCGGCCGCAAGCTTGGTCTGGGTATTTCCGGAGTCGGTGCCGAAGATGGTGTCCTCATGAAATAGTGCCAGCGTCTCGATCTTGACGCCCTTCTTGCGCATCGCATCGAAGAAGTCGAACATCGCCGCCGTGTACATCTCGTCGTGCGGCGCCGGGCGAAAATAATATTTGAGCCCGCGCCGATGCAGGCTCGGCGAGGAGTTTTCGGCGGAGACGAACGGAATCTGGTAGCGCTCGCAGGTCTGGCTGATGGTGACAGCGACCGCGCTTTGGTAGCTGCCGATGACGGTGCAGACGTTTTCCTGGGTGATGAGGCGTTCGGCCTCGGCGCGCCCCTTCTGCGGGTCGGATTGATGGTCGGCGAAGATCAGCTTCACCTTGGCGCCGCCCAGGGACGGAATGCCGACGCCCTTGGCCATCGGCAAATTGAAATTGTAGTCGTTGTTGATGATTTCGGCCGCAGTCTCGAATGCCCGCTGGGCGTCGACACCGATCAGCGCCGCCGCGCCCGATAGCGCATAGGTGAAGCCGATCCGCACCTCGTTGGCGGTTTGCGACATGGCAGGCAGACTGCCGGCCGCAAGCGCGGCCGTCCCGCCCAAAAGAAGCGATCTACGATCCATGACATTCCATCCTTCTCTCGAGCGACTGAGCATACGTCCTTGCAGAGGCAATCCCGGAATTGCGATCCCCGTCATTGCAATCCCTTGCAATTCATGTGCCGCCGAGGCGATCATTGTCGAGTCCGACCATAGGCGAACCGTCAGCCGCCCATAAAGAGACCGACGTCCCAAACTGAGCGGCGGAAAGACGCCCTTTGGTTGCAGCATGCGGTCCGCACCCCCAGCCACGGGCTTCCCGGGAGGACATCACACGTTCTTTGGAAATGTTGGCGCGTTTGCTATGGAAGATGCACGGCCGCGACCGGTTCGCGGCCCAATCAAGAAAAGGAATGGTCATGAAACGAACCACCGTTGGCATCGCCACAACCCTCCTCTTCGCAGCGGGTCTCGCGCAAGCTCAATCGCCGGCCCCTGCGGACATCGTTTTCGTCGGCGGCAAGGTGTTCACGGCCGACGATAGCGATCGCGTGGTGCAAGGTTTTGCGATCAGCGGCGACCATTTCGTGGCGACGGGGTCCGAAGACGAGGTGCGGCGCTATGTGGGGCCGCAGACCCGCGTCATCGATCTCAAGGGCCGTTTTGTCTCCCCGGGGATCACCGACGACCATTTCCACAACGAAGGCGGCGGCGCCGGCGTCGACCTCAGCCATGTGCGCTCGCTCGGCGAACTCCTGACCACCGTCGCCAATGCCGCCGCAGCAGCATCCGCCGATAGCGTGATCGTCTCCAACTCCGATTGGCACGAAGCCCAATTGAAAGAGCAGCGCCTGCCGACGGCAGAGGAGATCGAGCAGGCCTCGCCCGGCAAGGCCGTGGTGCTGGTGCGCGGCGGCCACGAATACATTCTCAACACCTCCGCGCTGAAGAAGTGGAATATCACCAAGGACACCCCGGTGCCGTCAGGCGGACAGATCAGCCGCAACGGCGCCGGCGAATTGACCGGCGAGCTGTTCGACGAAGCCAAGGCGCTGGTGACGCTGCCGCGCCCCAAGCCGGTCGGCATCGACGACATTCTGGCGACGCAGAAGGCGGTCGCGCCGTACGGCATGACGGCGCTGCGCATTCCCGGCTCCTACAAGGGCGACATGGTCGCGGCCTATCGCCTGATGAAACAGGCGGAAGCGGAAGGGAAATTGACGCTGCGCTGGACCGTCTACATGCCCGGGTTCGCGCTGCGCTCGGCGGATGCTGCGCGCAAAGCCATGGAAGCCTGGGGCACGCATCAGGGCGAAGGCGACGATTGGCTCAAGGTCGACGGCGTCAAGCTGATGGTCGACGGCGGCTTCGAGGGCGGCCATCTGTCAAAACCCTATCTCGAACCTTACGGCAAAGGCGGCACGTTCACCGGGCTCACCGTGTCGCCACCTTCCGCCTTTACCGAAGTCGTGCGCGAATTGAACAGCAAGGGCTGGCACGTCATCACCCATGCCGTCGGCGATGCGGCGCTCGACGAGGTGCTCGACGGCTATGCCGCGGCGGACAAGGATTCATCCATCAAAGGCAAGCGCTGGTCGGTCGAGCATGCTTTCGTCTCTCGCCCCGAACAGGTGGCGCGGCTGAAACAACTCGATGTCGCAGTGTCGGCGCAGGACCATCTCTATCTCGCCGCGCCCGTGCTGAAGAAATATTGGGGCTGGGAGATCGCGAGTGAGGTCACGCCCGTGAAAACCTATCTCGACGCGGGCCTGCTCGTCGCCGGCGGCACCGACAGTCCGGTGGTGCCGTTCAATCCGTTCTGGAATCTCTACCACATGGCAAGCCGCGACACGATTTCGGACGGCGTCTATGGCGCCGACCAGAAGATCGCATCTCGGCCGCTGCTGCTCAAGCTCGTCACCATCAACTACGCGAAGCTGATCGGCGAAGAGAAAACGCGCGGCTCGATCGAGCCGGGCAAGCTCGCGGACTTCGCCGTACTCACCGGCGACTTCCTCACCGTCGAGCCGGAGGCGATCAGAGACATGAAGGCGCTCTCGACCTGGGTCGGCGGCCGCGAGGTCTACCACGCGACTGGGTATGATTAGGCTCCGCGCAAAGAGCCCGCGGCGGCATTGCCATGACGATGTAAGCGCGCGCGACGATCGGCGCCTCTAGCGATGGCGAAGCGCCGCCTGCTCGATCAGGCGGGCCACCTGATCGGCGCCCGCAACGCCCAGGGCACGCAGACCGGGATCGAGAATCCCGTCAGCAGGGGCATTCGTCAGCACGCGGCGAATGACCGCCCGCACCGCGCCGGCAGCCTCGTTCGACGCGGCTGCGTTGATGATCGACTGGAAGAAGTACTGGTAGACCGCGCCCACGCCCTGCAGGCGCATGCGTTCGAAGTCCGCATTGCTGATCACCCGATCGGGCCACTCCCCGAGATCGGCGCCCGGTTTGGTGTAAAGTCGCGCATTTGGAATCTGGCTTCGATTTTCGGAAGGCAGCAGGATCGTCGGCAAGTCGATCGAGGCGGCCTGCAACAGCGTCGTGGTGCCGGGCGCGGAGATCAAAAGATCCGCGTCCGTCAGAATACGTTCAAACGCGCCACCGGATTGTGGGCCGATCGCAACAGTGTCCGGCACCAAGGCGCGCAGCCGCCGGCAAGCCGCCTCGTTGAGATTGCCGCAGATCGCCAAGATCTTCCGGTTCGAACTCTTGAGCAGCTCAACTAGCGGAAACAGCACGAGCTCCAGATAGGCATCAACGCCGCGATTGACCAAGTCATCGGAAACCCCGGCGAGATTGTGAACGTAGAGACCACCGAGATTGATCACGATGCCGCCGCCGCCGCGTCGCTTCTGCGGAATAGGGATGATCGCATCGACCCACTTGACGTTATCCCGATTTTGCAAGGGGCCCGCGATCGGAAAACGGTCTGTCGGATATTTCTGCGCGCAGTAATAGGCGATCCGGTCGAGCGGAGGAAACTCGGAATCCTTCTTGCGTACATAGGACAGGCTATCGACGAAGACGACCGGCACACCAAGATCCGCGATGCCGTTCACCGCGGGTGGATCATTGATCACGAGCGCAACATCGAATTTCCGCGGCCGGCCGGCCTCGATCGTATGCTGCGGCCCGAGATACCTTCTCGTTATTGCGACGGAGTGCGCATCGCCGTGAAGCGCCACGCTGGCTTCCGGCAGCTTTTCCAGAATCATGCGAAGCTTGCTGACGGCGCCCCAACCGACGTGACGTGTGGCTGCAAGCAGAGAGATTCTTGATTCAACCGGCATCAACAATGGACCCCGAAAATTTATGATGGGCAAAGATCGCGATGGCTAGAAGCCGCTCGACGGGCCCTTAATTCACTGAGCTCGAAAAAAACAGCCGTTTTGGATTATCGGACCAATCGATTTTCCCGACGGGTCTGATCACGACTTTGAACACGGGATCGGTCGCAGCGGCGACGATCGCCTTGATCCCCTCCTCTTCCTTCGGACTGAGTGTTTCCCTGCCCCCAATCTCTACGGTGATCGTGTCTATGGCGTCCTGGCGGAAACGACACTCGTCGAATTCGACGGCTGCGCGGACGGCGCGAGTAGAGAGATGGAAAGCCATGTATTTCCCGTCGGGGTGCCGCAGAAAGTGCTTTCCCCTGCCGTAGATGTGCGAAATCGTCGGACCATCATGTCCGCAAGGGCATTGGCCATGCAACTTGCCGAAATCGCCGATGTCGTAGCGAATGATCGGCGTCGCGTAGGAATGCAGATGCGTGACCAGCAACCGGCTGACGGTTTCTCCATCGAACGTCGTCGTCAGCTTCTGGTCGCTTTCGACGACGACGTTGGTGTGGGCCACGTGATAAAAACCCTGATTGTGCCTGCACTCGAATGCGATCGGCCCTGTTTCTCCCGACGAATAATTTGAAAGCGAAGGTATGCCGATCGCGTTCAACTGCGCGACGAGTTCGGGACTGCGGTAATCCGAAAGGTGTATCCAGACGCGGATTCCCAATCCCTTGACCAGGTCGGGACCGCCATATGCCAGCAACTGTTCGAGGACCCGGCTGGGAGACACCAGATAGCCCACGCGGTCCTTGGAAATCTCCGTCAGCAACCCATCGATGTCCTGACTGAATCTCAGGACCTTGTTGGATCCATTCTCATAGATCCTGCTCAGCGAGCCGGCCCAGCCCGGAGTTGACTGTTTCACAATCGTCTTCTGCTTCAAAAGATCGTCAGCGTGAACGAGCGGCATAATCTGAACGCGATTTTCATTCAGCGGCAGATCGTCGAAGAAGAATTGCGCCAGGCTGCGTATGGTATTGTAATAGCCATTCTGTGGTGCCACGAATACTTTCAGCGGCGTACCGGTCGAACCCGTCGTCTCATAGGTTTCGATGGCTCCCTTGTCGCCGAGTAGCGAGCCTTCGGCTTGCGCCTGCGCCGTAATGTCTTTGCGCGTCAGGATTGGAAAATTCTGCAAGACCTCCTGTCGTCCGGGCCCGCCCGGAATCCGCTTGCGCCAGACGTCCGATTTCAAGAAGGCATGATTGACGAGGTTGCTGAGCTGCTTCTTTTGCCAGTATTGCCGCGCGCGCTTCTCGCCATTCTCGATCAGATCGATGGAAGCGATATGACCGATGGCCGCGTGTGCATCCGGATCCAGAAAATTGAACGGCTGATCGCCATAGCCGTTAACGTTCTGAGGACGACCTTTGAAACTGGACTGCATTCCCTGTGCCTACTTCCCTGGCCAGACCGGTTTGCGCTTCTCGGCAAAGGCCTTCAGCCCTTCCTTGGCATCCTCGGTCATGGCAAGCAGCGCAATCTGGCTCTCGGTATAGGCGATCGCCTCGTCGAATGACATGGAGGCGATGGCGCGCATGGCATATTTGCCGCGCCGGATCGCGGTCGGCGACTTGTCGATGATGCGGCCGATCAGCCAATCCACCTTGGCGTCGAGTTCGGCGGCCGGCACCACGTGGTTCAACAGCCCCGCGGTCATCGCCGTCTTGGCATCGAATGGTTCGCCGGTGATCGCCCATTCGTTGACCACACGCCGCGGCGCGATTGACTGTAACAGGCTCAGCACCTGCATCGGAAATACCCCGACCTTCACCTCCGGCAGGCCGAAGATCGCGTTGTCGGCGGCGATCGCCATGTCGGTCATGCACAAAAGCCCCATGCCGCCGGCCATGCAGACGCCGTTGACGCGCGCGATCGCCGGTTTTGTCGCATTCTGCGACAGCCGCAAGAGATCGGCGAAATCGACATTGGGTTTGGAAAAATCCTGCGCGGCAAATGCCCCGCCGGTATTCTGCAGGTCGGCGCCGGCGCAAAACGCCTTGTCGCCCGCCCCGGTCAGCACGATCACGCGCACGGCCGCATCCTCGTGCGCGGCGCGATAGCCGCGTCCAATTCCGGCGATGACATCGGCGTTGATCGCGTTGCGCTTCTCCGGGCGGTTGATGGTAATCCAGAGCGCGCTGCCGCGCTTTTCGATGAGAACGCTGGTGTCGTCGGTCATGGGTGCTTCTCCCGTCATTGCGAGCGATAGCGAAGCAATCCGGAGCGCCATAAGCAAGGGCTGGATCGCTTCGGAGCTCACGCTGCTTGCGCAAACGCCTCGCGTTTGTCGCAGCCGATGACGGCTGAAATCTAGAATGCGTCTTGATTAGAAATCTAGGGCGTCGGAATCGCGTCCGCGTCCGCCTTCCTGATCCAGACCTTGTTATCGTGGAACGCGGCGCCGCCGACCGGCGCAACGGCCTCGGCACCCGTCAGCATGTTGATGCCTTTGCCGCCGATATGGGCCTTGTTGGGATGGATCGACTCGGCGATCAAAACACCGCGCCGCACGCCATCGAAATGCTTGGCAACCAGCGTGGTTTGCCCACGCAAGTTGCCGAGCGTCACCGCCTCGCCGTCCTCGATGCCGAGCCTTAAAGCATCTTCTGGATGGATCATCACGCTCGGCGCGCCCTCGCGGGCCTGCGAGGATGGCGTCTCGTTAAAGGACGTATTGAGGAAGCTGCGCGACGGGCTGGTCGCCAGTCGGAACGGATGCGCTTCGTCGACCTCCTCGATCGCAGCCCAGTGATCGGGCAGCGAGGGCATCTTGTCCCACGCTCCCATCATGCCGGCGTTGCCGAGCGGCACGTTGGCCCAATCGGCCTTGAAATGGAACTTGCCGTCCTTGTGCGCAAAGCCGTCGAGGTAATGCGAGGTGCGGAAGTCCGGCTGGAGATCGCGCCACAGATCCGCCTCCAGCGCTTCGATGCCGCCGTGGCCGCTCTTCTTCAATGTCGCATCGATCAGCTCGCGCGGAGACATCTCGAAACCGGGATGCGAAATCTTCAAGCGCGTGGCGAGCCCCTGCAGCACTTCGTGGTTGGAGCGGCACTCGCCGGGGGGCTCGATCAGCTTGGCACCGACCGAAATGTGCTGATGACCACCACCGTAATAAAGGTCGTCGTGCTCCAGGAACATCGTCGCCGGCAGCACGAGGTCGGCCATTTGCGCGGTCTCGGTCATGAACTGCTCATGCACCGCGACGAACAGGTCCTTGCGGGCAAAGCCGCGGCGCACCAGCGCCTGTTCCGGCGCCACCGTCATCGGATTGGTGTTCTGGATCAGCATCGCCTTGACCGGAGGGCCGTTGTGAAGCGCGGCCGGATCGCCGGTCAGGATGCGCCCGATCTTCGATTGATCGAGCCGCCGCGTCGATGAATCGATCGCGTCATGGCCCTCGATGATGGATTCATCGAACTTCCACAGCGCGAAATTGTTGAAGAATGCGCCGCCGCCTTCATATTGCCAGGCGCCCGTCACGGCGGGGATGCATAGCGCCGCGTGCATTTGCGTCGCGCCGTTGCGGCTGCGGGTAAAACCATAGCCGAGGCGGAAATACGTCCGCTTGGTCTGGCCAACGAGGCGGGCGAAAGCCTCGATCTCTTCTGCCGGCACGCCGCAGATGCCGGAAGCCCACTCGGGATTGCGCGTCTTCAGGTGCGCCTCGAGCTCGTTCGGGCAATCGGTGTACTTGTCCATATAGGCGCGATCGGCATAGCCATCGCGGAACAGCACGTGCATGACGCCGCAGGCAAAGGCGCCGTCGGTGCCGGGCTTGAGCAGGATCTTGATGTCGGCCTGCTTCATGGTCTCGTTGTTGTAGATGTCGACCGCGGCGATCTTGGCGCCGCGTTCCTTTCGCGCGCGCATCGCATGCGTCATCACATTGACCTGGGTGTGCACGGGATTGGTGCCCCAGATCACCACCAAATCAGAGACGCCCATCTCGCGCGGATCGACGCCGGCAATCTTGCCGGTGCCGGCGGCAAAGCCGACGCGGGCGATGGTCGAGCAGATCGTGGAATAAAAGCGCGAATACTTCTTCACGTGCGCGAGACGGTTGATGCCGTCGCGCATCACCAGGCCCATGGTGCCGGCATAGTAATAGGGCCAGACGGATTCGGCGCCGAACTCGCGCTCCGCGGCATTGAAGCGGCCGGCGATCTCGTCAAGTGCATCATCCCAGGAAATGCGCGCGAACTTGCCCGAGCCTTTCGGGCCGACGCGGAACATCGGATGGGTCAGCCGGTCGGGATGGTGGATGCGCTCGGCGTAGCGCGCAACCTTGGCACACACCACACCGGCGGTATAGGTCTGGACCTTGGAACCCCTGACACGGCCGATCGAGGAGCCATCGATCACCTCGACGTCAAGCGCACAGGCCGACGGGCAGTCGTGCGGACAGGTCGAGTGGCGGATGGCGATTTTGGCGCGGGAGGCCGGCGGCTCGATTTTGGCGTGCTGGTTCATAGGGTTAAAATTATCATCAAAAACCGGAGCCGCCAGCGGCTTTATCGGGCAATGCAGGAATGAAATAGGCACATTGCGGGCCGCCGATCGTGGCCGCCCGTCGGCTTACCCGTCACCTGACCCGTGGTCTAACCCGCCTTGAGGAAGGGCACGATCATCGGCACACGGCGGCAATAAGCCGCGTAGGCGTCGGTGCCGAGCTCCACCGACAGGAAACGCTCTTCCATCCGCGCCTTCTGCCATTCGCCGAACGGAATCAGAAGCGTACCGAGGATTGCGGCCCAGTTGCCGATCGCAATCCCGGTCGCGATCATCCCGACAATCTGACCGGTATAGATGGGATGCCGCACCACCCCGTAAGGTCCGGTGTCGATGATGCGGTGGTCTTCCTTGTGGGTGATGGCATTGGACCAGAACCGGCCCAGATGAATCCGCGCCCACCAAGTGAAGCAAAGGCCGAGCACCACCACCAGCGCCAGCCCATAGGTCACGCTATTGCTGAGGTGATAGAGCGGCGTCGCGCCCAAGAGGTGCTCGACTGGAGGCGCCAGGAAGATGGCCCCGAGCAGAATCGGCCCCCGATAGACCCAGGCGTTGAGCGTGCGCACGGCCGTCTTGGTGCGGCCCGACCAGACCGAGGCGGCAATCCAGCTCGCCGCAAAGGCCAGCCAGATGATTGCGAACAGGCTGGTCGGCCAGGTGACGATCCATCCGCTAAAGATCGTCGTGGAGATATCGTTGAGACTGTTGAACATGATTTGACCGTCGCCGACGCGGACCTACGCGTCAAGTATCCCTTCTCTATTACCACGCCGCCTTGCGGTACAGACGGAACAAGTCGGAAACGTCCTCCGAGCAGTGGAATACGCGATAGAATCGGCGTTCCCGCAACGCCGGTGATGGATCGGCTGGCCTACCCGCCGAAATAGGCTCCGCCATTGGCGTGAATCGCCTGGCCGTTGATATAGCGCGCCGCGGGGCTGCACAGGAATCTGACCGCGGCGGCGACATCTTCCGGCTTGCCGCGCTCACCGGTGATGGTGCGGTGGATCAGGTGGTGCGCGGGCTCGGGCGTGTTCTTCGGGCGCGGCGTGCCGATGATCCCGGGCACCACGCAATTCACGGTGATCCCGTCGGACGAGAGATCATGCGCCAGCGCGCGGGTGAGGCCGACAATGCCGGACTTCGCCGTCACCACATGGGCGCGGTCGCTGGCGCCGGTATGCGCGCTCAAGCCGCCGATATTGACGATGGTCCCTGCCCCGCTCTTCTTCAGGTGCGGCAGGCAGGCCTTCACGCAATGAAAGGTGCCGTCGAGGATCACATTCATGACCTCGCGCCAGTCGGCGTAGGTCATTTCCGCGAACGGCTTTTCCCGTCGCAGCGCCGCGTTGTTGACGAGGATATCGATCCGGCCGAATTCATTGACCGCCATGTCGACCATCGCCTGAACGGCGGCGGGATCGGCGATATCGCCGATGTGAACCAGTGCCTTTTGCCCCGTGGTCTCGACCTCGCGCGCGACCGCCTTGGCCTCGTCGCGATTGCTCCGCGAATTCACGACCACGGAAGCGCCATCATCGGCAAGCGCCAGTGCAATGGCGCGGCCGATGTTGCGCCCGGAGCCCGTCACGATCGCGACCTTGCCGGTGAGTTCGTTGGCGCTCATTGTCGCAGCCCCTTCAGTTCAATCTTTCCGCCGTAAAGCCCCGCCAGCAGTTTCAGCATCGCCTCGCTTTGCCCTTTGCTCCAGCCGCCGTGCTGGACGTTGAGCGCGAACTTGTCGGTGACATCCTGCCGCGTCAACGGCTCCTGGGCGCCGCCGCGCAGATATGGCTGCCGCTCCTCGACGACGCTCCCGTCTCTCAGCGTCGCCTTGATGTGACCGGTGTAGTTGCTGGGATAGGGATTATCGGGATCGATGACGAATTTGACTTTTGAAGCCAGCGCCAATACCCGCTCGTCACGGATCGCCTCTTCCGTGAAGGCGCCGAGGCCGACGCCGCCATGCACGAAGCCGGCCGAGAGCAGATATGGCACGGCAAATTTGGCGGCATAACCATTGCGCGGGCGCTGCTTGTCTGCGAGCGGCTCCCACAGCCGGTGCACGGTGCCTTCGGCAACCTCGCACAAGATGGATTTGATATCTTCGGCCTTGATGCCGCGCGCGGCTAGCCGCCTGGCGCAATCGATATAGGGCTGCGCCATCGTCCCGCAGGGATATGGCTTGAAGGCGAGCGTATCGGTGACCCAACGCGTGCCAAAGTCGCCAACCAGCGCGTCGTAGTCGCCCTTGGCGGTGTGGGCAAAGCCATGAAACAGGCCGTGCACGCCCTCGAACACCGTGCGCGGCCCGACGAAACCCTGCCTGGCGAGCAGCGCGGCGCGAATGCCCGATTGTGCCGCCCAACCGGCATGCATCCGCTTGGTCCAGGCGCCCTCAGCAAGATATTCGATGATGCCGCCGGCCATGCTGCCGGCAATGCCGAGCGCGTCCACGATCTGTTTGGCGCTTAGGCAAAGCGCGGCGCTGACGCCGGCGGCGGCGCCCATCGCGCCGAAAATCGCGGTCGGATGAAAGCCAGCTTTGTGCACCGCTTTCGGCACCACGAGGCTCAGACGACACAGCACTTCGGTGCCGACCGCAATCCCGGTCAGCGCGCGAGCGCCATCCGCACCGTGGCGCTCACAGGCTGCGAGCACCGCCGGCACGATCACCGCGCCGGCATGGACCGGACCGCCCTCGAAGGTGTCGTCGAAATCCTCACCATGCGCTGATGTGCCGTTAACGAACGCCGCACCCGACGCGGTCAGCGTCCGCGTGTGTCCGATCACCGTGCAGGGACCGTCGTCCTCGCAGCCGTCGAGCGCGGCATTGACGTAGTCCTCGTTGCGCGCGGTGACACAGAGACCGACGACGTCGATCAGGAGATCTTCGCACTTGCGCGTTGTCGCCGCCGGCAAAACGCCAGGCTGGAGCGCCGCGATTCGTTCCGCCAGCGTCTCGGCGACAGCAACCTTCGGCAATTCGGAGGACATGAGACAGCTCTCGTTTGGGAGGATCTCAGACGCGGAAGATGCGGGTGTAGCGCTGCCTGATGCCGGGGCCTTGTTGCTCCACGGCCGCGGGATCGTCCTTCAGGGTCTTGATGTCCTTGAGTGCGGTCCAACCCGGCTTTTCCTTTGTCTGGGGGTGCAGCGAGCGCAATCCGCCGACGTCGATCATGAGCTGCTGCGCCTCGCGGCTGAAGCAGAACGACTGAAACAGCCGGGCGGCACTCGGATGCGGCGCGCCCTTGAAGATGCCGTTGGGGCCGATGATCATGGGCGAGCCTTCGGTCGCATAGACCGGCGCGACCGGCTTGCCGCCTTCTCTGAGTTGCAGAATGTTGTATTCGTTTCCATCCGCCATTACGGCGCGTTCGCCGAGTTCGAGCTTCTTCGGCGGATCAGCCGAGGACTGCACCTGCATCACGTTCTGCTTGGCGAGTTGTTCGAAGAAGCTCCAGCCGAGGTCGCGCTGCAACTGGTAGGTCGCGGTCATGATGGTGCCGCTGTAACCGGGATGGCCCTTGACGATCTTCCCCTTCCATTTCGGATCGAGCAGATCGGCGAAACTCTTCGGCGCTTCGTCCGCTTTCACCATGCCGGTGTTGTAGGCGATGATGGAAAGCCACACGCGCCAGCTTGCGAACTGCCCGTCAGGATCCTTGTGCTCCGGCGGGTAATATTTCGCGACGTCGTCGGGCACATAGGCTTCGAGAATGCCGTCGCGTTTCCAGACGATGAAGTGCGCGGCATCCGACGAATTCACCACATCGACGGCATGGATGTTGGAGGAGTATTCCTGGCCGATGCGCTGGAACACACGCTCGGCGCCGGTACGCTCGACGCGTACGGAGATGCCGTCATATTTCGCCTCAAAGGCCTTGGCGAGCTTCTCGGCCACGGGCAAATCTACAGAAGTATAGTAGACGACCTGGCCTTCCTTCTTGGCCGCCGCGATCAGGGCCGGCGTCACTTCTGCCGCCGGCGGCGCATCGGCCAGCACGCGGGTCGCAAGCGCCGAGCTTGCAAGCCATCCGCCCGCAAACTTCAACGCGCATCTGCGGGACATTGGTGTCGTTCGCATCTCTTCCCTGATTCGTTTTGTTGGCCGGGTCGTGATATCGGCCGGTTCGTGGCCGCTTAACCCTGCATGTTGCATTTTATTCCCTCTCCGCCCCGAGTCCATGCGCAAGTCCATGTGGTTGCTGGACTTGGCGCCCCTTTCGGGCCAAAAGACGAGCACCAAAGGCGCCCAGGAAGAGACCAAACAGACGGCGGGAGCCACGCGTTGAGATCGGCCGACGAAGAGATGACAGGCACCCATTCCGCTGCCGCGGCCTCGTTCCTCCGCGCGCCGGCACTGGTTTTCCTTGGGCTGCTTGCTTTCCTCGTCGCGCCTGGCCATGCGCAGGATTATCCAAGCCACGCGGTGCGCATCATCGTCCCCTTCGGCGCCGGGGGGCCTGCCGATGTCGCCGCCCGCCTGGTCGGCAATGCGCTTGCCGAAAGTCTCAAGCAACCTTTCGTGATCGAGAACAGGCCGGGCGCCGGATCGGTGATCGGGACGCAGGAAGTCGCGAAAGCCGCACCCGACGGCTATACGCTGCTTCTGATGTCGAACGCCCAGACAGCGAATGAGTCGCTGGTGCCGCAGCGCAAGTATGAGCTGATGCGCGACCTGGTGCCGATTGCGCCGCTTAACGTCGCCGATCTCGTGATCGTCGTGCATCCGTCGGTACCGGCGAACTCGCTGAAGGAATTCATCGCGCTGGCGAAGTCACAGCCGGGCAAACTGAATTATGCGTCTTCCGGCCAGGGCACGCCCTATCACATGGCGGGCGAGCTCTTCAAAACCATGGCGGGCATCGACGTGGTTCACGTGCCCTATCGAAACAGCGGCGAAGCGCGCAATGGCGTCATCGGCGGCCAGGTGCAGATGATGATCGATGCCGTGACGACGATGGCGCCGAACGTCCTGCAGGGGCAAGTCCGCGCGCTCGCCACCACCGGCAAGGCGCGCTCGGTGGTGCTGCCGGAGGTGCCGACCGCGGACGAAGCCGGCGTCGGCGGCTATGAAGCGACGATCTGGCTCGGCCTGATGGCGCCCAAGGGAACGCCGAAGACAATCGTCGACCAACTCAACACGGCCGTGAACGCGGCGATCAGGCGGCCGGAAATCGTCAAGCTGTGGGCCGATCAGGGCGCGGTTCCGATGGTGATGACGCCGGAAGCCTTCGCCAAATTCTTGCGCGGCGACATCGTCAAATGGGCCGAGGTCGTCAAAACATTTCCAACCCAGCCTTAAGACCGGGATCCGTTTTCAATGCCAAACGTTCGCTTTCGCCTCAATGGCGTCGAGACCGAAATCGATGCCGATCCAGATACGCCCTTGCTCACGGTGCTCCGTAGCCAGCTCGGCCTGACGGGTTCGCATTTCGGTTGCGGCGCCGGCGAATGCGGTGCCTGTACCGTCCTGCTCGACGATCACGCCATCAATTCCTGCGACACGCCGCTATGGTCGGTGGCAGACAAGGCCGTCACCACGATCGAAGGGCTCGGCAGCGTCGAGAAGCCGCATCCGCTGCAGCGCGCCTTCATTGCCGAGCAGGCGCTGCAATGCGGCTATTGCCTTTCCGGCATCATGATGAGCGCCGCGGCGCTGTTGAAGCGCAATACCGATCCGACCAGCGCCGAGATCAAGGCTGCGCTCGACCGCAACCTGTGCCGCTGCGGTTCGCATAACCGCATGGTGCGCGCCATCCTGCGCGCCGCAGCCGAGATGCGCGCCTCATGACCAAGCCCGCCTCCCCTTCGTTGCCGCCGTCTCTGGCGGTCAATCCGAAACTGTCGTCGTGGATCAATTTCGCAGCCGACGGCGAAGTGATCGTATCGCCGGGCAAGGTCGAGATCGGCCAGGGCATCGTCACCGCGCTGGCGCAAATCGCCGCCGACGAGCTCGACGTCGATATTGCGCGCATCAGGATGGTGCGTGCGTCCACCTTCGCAAGCCCGAATGAGGGCGTCACTTCGGGCAGCCTGTCGGTGCAGCATTCCGGGCGTGCGATCCGCTTTGCAGCTGCGGAAATCCGTCGGATATTTTTGAACGCCGCCGCCGAGCGGTTTGGCGTCGCGCCCAACGTGCTCGGCATTTCGGACGGAACCATTACCGGCCCCGGCAACGTCGCGACCAGCTATTGGGAACTCGCAAGCGAGGTCTCGCTCGACCGCGACGCGACCGCGAGCGCGGAGCCGAAAGCCTCGGCACAGCGCACGCTCGCCGGCCATTCCGTGCAGCGTCTCGACATTCCCGACAAGGTGTTCGGCCGCCCGCGGTTCATTCACGATTCCCCGATGCCCGGTCTGTTGCATGGCCGCGTGCTGCGCCCCGAGCTCGCGCAGGCAACGCTCGTCGAACTCGATGAGGAGCGCGCACGCAAGATCGAGGGCCTGATCGCGATCGTGCGCGACGGCAATTTTGTCGGCGTGGTCTGCCAAAGCGAAGCCGGCGCCGAAGCCGCCGTTAACGCGTTACGCAAGGGCGCAAAATGGTCGTCGCGCGAAGATTTGCCGAACGAGGACGAACTCGCCGAATGGCTGAAACATCAGCCGGCGGAAACGGTCGTGATATCCGACAAGAAGGCGGCTTCGCCGTCGGCGGTCGTGCGTACGGTGAAACAGCAATATCACCGTCCCTATATCGCCCATGGTTCGATCGCGCCCTCCTGCGCCATGGCGCAATGGGACGGCGACAAGGTGCGCGTGTGGACGCACAGCCAGGGCGTTTATCTCCTGCGCTCCGATCTTGCGCTGGTGTTCAAGCTGCCGCGGGAGAATTTCATCGTCGAGCACATGGAGGGCGCGGGCTGCTACGGCCATAACGGCGCCGACGACGTGGCGCTCGATGCCGTGCTGCTTGCGCGGGCCGTCCAAGGTCGTCCGGTGCGGGTGCAATGGTCGCGCGCCGATGAAATGTCGCACGCGCCCTTTGGCGCGGCGATGACGATCGAGATTGAGGCCGGCCTCGATGCGAACGGCGAGATCGCCAGTTGGCGCCACACCATCTGGGGCAACGGCCACACCGCCCGCCCCGGCCGCGCCGATCTCCCGACCTTGCTGGCGGCAAGCGAACTCGAAAACCCGTTCCCGCGCGCGATCTCGGCCGATCCGCCGGCAGCCGGCGGTGGCGGCGCCGACCGCAATTCGATTCCGCTCTATGACTTTCCGTCATGGCACGTCGAGTTGCATCGGCTGACGACCATGCCGGTGCGCACCTCGGCGCTGCGCACGCTCGGCGCCCAAGGCAACACGTTCGCGATCGAGTCCCTGCTCGACGAACTTGCCTTCGAACGCGGCGCAGACCCGGTTGCCTTCCGCCTGCGCCACCTTTCCGATCCCAGGTCGCGCGATGTGGTTCAGGCCGCGGCCCGCCGCGCCGGCTGGAAACCTGCCAAGGAGCGGACCAAGGAAGACGGCGTCGGTTACGGAATCGGCTTCTCGCGCTACAAGAACACGGGCGCCTATTGCGCCGCCGTGGCGGAAGTCGAAGTCGGCGAAGATATTCGCGTCAGGAAACTGACCCTTGCCGTCGATGTCGGCGAGGCGATCAACCCGGACGGCGTCATCAATCAGATCGAGGGCGGCGCCATTCAAGCGACGAGCTGGGTGCTGAAGGAGCGCGTGCGTTTCGATTCCACACGCATTACCAGCACCTCCTGGACCGAATATCCGATTCTGCACTTTTCCGAAGTGCCCGATGTCGAGGTCGAGGTGATCTCGCGGCCCGAGATTGATCCCGTCGGCGCCGGCGAAGCCGCGCATGGCCCGGTGACCGCGGCGATTGCCAACGCGGTGTTCGATGCGCTCGGCGTGCGGCTTCGAACCTTGCCGATCACGCGCGACCGCCTGATCGCGGCGATGGAGCTATCATGACCAATTTGAACATCCTGAGCGGCGGCGCGGCGCAGGGCCTCGTCGGCAGCCTGGCGGCCAAGTTCAAAGCGCAGACCGGCCTGGATATCGGCGGCGACTTCGGCGCGGTCGGCGCGATGGCAGACAAGCTTCGCGCCGGTGCACCGGCCGACATTCTCATTCTCACGTCCGCCTTGATCGCGACGCTTGCGAAAGAGGGTCTTGCCGAAGGTACGTCGATGAAAGACGTCGGCCAGGTTGAGACGGCGCTTGCGGTTCGCGAATCCGATCCGCTGGTTTCGGCGCCCGATGCGACAAGCCTGCGCAACGTTTTCCTGGGCGCGGATGCGATCTTCGTCCCGGACACCAAAGCCTCGACCGCCGGTATTCATGTCGCGAAGGTCTTGGCGCAGCTCGGCATCGCCGACGAGATTGCGAGCCGCCTGAAGATCTATCCGAATGGCGCAACCGCAATGCGCCACATGGCGGAAAGCGACGCCACGCGGCCGGTCGGCTGCACCCAGGCGACCGAGATCATTGCCACCAAAGGCATCAGGGTCTCAGGCGCGCTGCCGAAGGGGTGCGAGCTTGCAACGGTCTATACAGCAGCCGTCACCACCAAGGCCGCCCACGCGCGCGAGGCGAAAATCCTGATCGAGCTGCTGACGGCCGCCGATCAGTCCACGGTTCGCGCACACGCAGGCTTCTTGCCGCTCTAGGCCAGGCACGAGTTCCGCCCTCACAACCGCGTGACACCGGGTAACAACGCAGCCCTTTTTTCAGAATATCGATGTGGGGAGCGGATCTGGCGCCAAGCCGTTCCGGAACCGGATGCGGCGGCGAGAAACGCGCGCCGCCGATTCAATTCTGAAGGGAGACCTTCCGTGAAAAGCCAAGACGATCTGCTGCACGTGCAGCCGATGAACCGCCGCGCGTTCGTAAACCTGATGGCTCTTGGAGCCGCGACCGCTCTGATCCCCGCTGCCGGCGCGGCGGCCGCAAACCCCACGCCGACAAAAGCACCCAACGTCGTTCTCGTGCACGGGCTGTTTGCGGACGGTTCTTGCTGGTCTGAAGTGATTCCGCGCTTGCAGGCGGCAGGTCTCAACGTCACCTCGGTGCAGAATCCGCTGACGACGCTGCCTGAAGCGGTTGATTCGGCCGAGCGCGTGCTGGCGCGAATGCAAGGGCCGACGGTTCTGGTCGGACATTCGTTCTCCGGAATGATCGTGACGGAAGCCGGCATGAATCCGAACGTCTCGGCTCTCGTCTATGTGGCGGCGCGCGCACCCGATGCCGGCGAGGACTACACCGCACTGGCAAAGACATATCCGACCCCGCCGGCATCCGCGGGCATTGTCTTCGACGGTGACGAAGGCCGGCTTGGCGAAGATGCCTTCCTCCGCGATTTCGCCGGTGACATTCCGGAAGCGAAGGCAAAGATCCTCTACGCGGTCCAGCAGCCGTTCCACAAGGCGCTGCTGGCAGGCAAGACCACGCACGCGGCCTGGCGCTCGAAGCCGAGCTTTTATGCGGTTTCGACCGAAGACCGCACGATCAATCCCGATCTTCAGCGTTTCATGGCCAAGCGCATGAACGCGACCACGATTGAAGTGAAGGCGAGCCATCTGGGGCTGATCTCCCATCCCGACGAAATCGCCCGGTTGATCCTGCAAGCCGCCGGACAGACTGCCTAGCGATGGACGCCGGCGGCATTGAGCCGACGGCGCAGCCGGCTTTCTCATCCATCGCAGGGCTGGATCGGTGTCGGCGTCCTGCAGCGCGACGAGTATCACCGCTGAGAGCGGGACGTGAGACCCGCGCCCGTCACTTGCTTGCGGCCGCAAGTTCGCGATAGCGCTCGCGGCTTTTCAAAAGATGCCCGCGCATGGCGTCTCGTGCCTTCTTCGACGAGCGGGCGCCGATCGCCTGGAAGATCGCCTCGTGTTCCTTCTCGATCCGGGAAAGATATTGGCGCGGGCTTTCGGAGCTGCCTTCAAACGAGCGGATGCTCTGCCGGGGAATGATCAGACGGCCGAGAAAATCCAGGAAATCGACAAAGCGCTGGTTTTGGGTCGCGGCGGCGATTGCAAGGTGAAAGGCGAAGTCTTCCTTGATCGCGCGATCTCCATTGGTGATGGCGCGGCTGAACACGCGCAACGCCTCGCCGATCGCCTTGATCTGCGCCGGCGTCGCCCGCTCGGCCGCAATCGCTGCGGCCTCCGATTCCACCGCCATGCGCAATTCCAGAATATCGAGCACGCTCTCGAGCGAACCGAGACCTTCGGGGTCGATCGCATAAGGCTGCCGGCCGGCCGCACGATCGACGAACGCGCCCGCCCCTTGCCGCGTGACCACGAGGCCGCGCGCCCTGAGCGCCGCCACCGCCTCGCGCACCACCGTGCGGCTCACGCCCATGCCCTTCATCATTTCCTGTTCGGAAGGCAATTTGGCGCCGACCGGCAATTTGCCGGACATGATCTGCTCGGCAAGACGGTCGACCACTTCCGAACTCAGGCTCTTCGGCGCGCCGAGTGGGCGCAACAGCCCCTCATGCTGAGGCTGCGCCGTAGCCGTCACGTCCGCGCTTGACTGAGGTTGTCGGGTCATCGTACAAGTTTAGCACAGCCCCGGAATGCCGGCAAATCCACCTGAGTGACTTTCGGATTTGTCCGGCCGCGGGGAGCCTGATAGCAACGACAAAAACAGGTCAGGTCATGACCGCGTATCGAACAGCTGGGAGGACGAGCGATGAAGCGTCGCGATTTCATGAAGCTTGGCGCCGGTTTTGGCGCCGCGGGTTTGGCCGGTAGCCTGCCCTTTAACGCGACCGCGCAGACCAAGGCGGTGTTCAAGGCCTCCGACGTCCAACCGCCCGGCTATCCAACCGTCGCCGCGACCGAGAACCTCGGCAAGAAGCTCGCCGAAGCCACGCAGGGCCGGCTGTCGATCCAGATGTTTCCGTCGATGCAGCTCGGCGGCGAGAAGGAAACCATCGAACAGACCCAGATCGGCGCGATCCAGATGTCGCGCGTCAGCGTCGGCACGATGGGGCCGATAGTCGACGATATCAACGTCATCAACATGCCGTTCCTGTTCAAGAACACCGCGCATGCCAACAAGATGATGGATGGACCGATCGGCCAGGAGCTGCTGGACAAGATCACCGCGAGCCCGAGCGCAAACCTGGTTGCGCTGTGCTGGATGGATTCCGGCGCGCGCTCGCTCTACAACACCAAGCACCCGATCAAGTCGATCGAAGACATCAAGGGATTGAAGTTCCGCGTCATCGGCAACCCGATCTTCGTCGACATGATGAACGCGCTTGGCGGCAATGGCGTCGCGATGGGCTACGACCAGGTATTCAGCGCATTGCAGACCGGCGTGATCGATGGCGCCGAGAACAACATGCCGAGCTACGTGTTTTCCAATCACTACACCGCCGCCAAGTACGTCTCGCTCACCGAACACCTGATCATTCCCGAGATCCTGGTGTTTTCGAAGCGGATCTGGAACACGCTTTCGGCTGACGATCAGAACCTGATCAAGAAATTCGCCCGCGAAGCCCAGCTCGAGGAACGCGGGTTCTGGAATGAATACGAACAGAAGGCGATGGAGAAGGCCAAGGCCGCCGGCAGCCAGATCATCGAGATCGCGGACAAGACACCATTCCAGAATGCGGTGAAGCCGGTCTGGGACAAGTACGGGCCGAAATATCAGGACATGATCAAACGTATTCAGGGCCTAGCTTAGTCCGCTATTCCGAGTCGTAACCGAGACGAACCAATCAGATCTTCCCAGCCGTCATTCCGGGGCGCGAGTGCAACGAGCGAACCCGGAATCCATAAAGACACGACAATGCTGGGAGAGATGGATTCCGGGTCTGCGCCTGACGGCGCATCCCGGAATGACGGACAGAATACTCGATGAGAAAACGGGAAGCGTAACGCCATGGCAGCCATATTCCGCCGCGCGATGGACGTGCTCTACTACGCCTGCGTGCTCGTCGGCTGCATCGCGCTGGTCCTGATCTCGGCGGTGATTCCCTGGGCGGTGTTCACCCGCTATGTGCTCAACAGCGCGGCCTCCTGGCCCGAGCCGCTCGCGGTTCTCCTGACCATCGTGCTGACCTTTATCGGCGCCGCCGCCGCCTACCGCCTCAACCTGCACATGAACGTCGGCTATTTCGCCAACCAGGCGCCGCCGCGAATTCGCAAATCGCTCGATCTCTTGGTGCAGCTCCTGATGGCTGCGATCGCGCTGTTCATGATCATCTGGGGCGAAAGCCTGGTCGAGGTAACCTGGCAAAACACGATTGCGGAGTTCCCGTTCCTGTCGGTCGGCGTTACCTACCTGCCGATTCCGGTCGGCGGCGCATGCCTGTTGCTGTTCATTATCGAGCGGGTCTGGCTCGGCGCACCTCCCGATCCGCTTCCTTCGCATGGCGAAGGTGCGGCGTCCCATGGCTCGGCCGCGTCGTTCGAGTAGGAATTCAGGGGAATCGCGCCATGGATATCTTCGTCCTTCTCGCTACCATGATCTGCTGCTTCCTCATCGGCATGCCGATCGCCTATTCGCTGGCGTTCGCCGCGATCGCCGGCGCCTGGTGGATCGGGATTCCGCTCGAGGCGGTGATGCTGAAAATCTCCGACGGCGTCAGCAAGGTGGCGATGCTGACGATCCCGTTCTTCGTGCTGGCCGGCGCGATCATGGCCGAGGGCGGCATGGCACGGCGGCTGGTCGCTTTTGCCGACGTGCTGGTCGGCTTCACCCGCGTGCGAGGCGGTCTCTCGGTGGTCAACGTGCTTGCCACCACTTTTCTCAGCGGCATCTCCGGCTCGGCGGTCGCCGATACGTCCGCGATCGGCTCCGTGATGATCCCGCAAATGGAAAAAACCGGCTTTCCCCGCGTCTTCGCCACCAATCTGACCATCACTTCGTCGGTTCAGGCGCTGCTGGTGCCGCCGAGCCACAACGCCGTGCTGTATTCGCTGGCGACCGGCGGCACCATTTCGATCAGCGCGCTGTTCATGGCCGGCGTGTTTCCAGGCCTGCTGCTTGGCTTTTCCCTCATCATTCTCTGCCTGGTCTTTGCCTATCGCGACAACCATCCGCGCGGCCAGACGGTGCCAGCCAAGGACGCGATCAAGATCACGGTCGAAGCGGCCTGGGGCCTGATCACGCTTGTGATCATCCTGGGCGGCATCTTGGGCGGCGTCTTCACCGCGATCGAAGCCGGCGCGGTCGCCTGCATCTGGGCGTTCTTCGTCACCATGTTCATCTACCGCGACTACAAGTGGCGGGACCTCCCGGTGCTGCTGCACCGGACGCTGCGTACGGTCGCGATGGTTCTGACCTTGATCGCCTGCGCCTCCAGCGTCGGCTACGTGATGGCGCTGACACAGATGCCGGCCAAGATGACGGCGTTCTTCCTGTCGATCTCGAGCAACAAGTACGTGATCCTGTTCCTGATCAATATTCTGCTGCTGGTGCTCGGCACGCTGGTGGATATGGCACCTTCGATCCTGATCGCGACGCCGATCCTGCTTCCGGTGATGCAGAATTTCGGCGTCGATCCCGTTCACTTCGGGATGATCATGCTGCTCAATCTGGGCATCGGCCTGTGTCACCCGCCGGTCGGCGCGATCCTGTTCGTCGGCTGCGCGGTCGGGAAAGTCACGATCGAAGAGGTGATGCGAAAGATCTGGCCATTCTACGCCGTAATGTTCGTGGTGCTGATGGCCGTCACCTATCTGCCGGAGATTTCGCTGTGGCTGCCGCGCCACGTGCTGCGGTGAAGATGCCTTTAGGTAGCCGATGCGGCCCGGCACGAACTACGCCTTCAGTTTGTTGAACTGAATCGTTCCAGCTTTCATGACCAGGGGAATATGCTCGCCCTGGCCAAGCAGACAGGCCACATCGCGCAACGGGTTTCCTTCGACGACCAGGAGATCGGCGAAGGCGCCGGGCACGATCCGGCCGAGCTTGCCCTCCATCCCCAGAACCTCAGCGCCGATCACGGTCGCGCTGACGACCGCTGCACGCGGACCAATGATTTCGGCGCGGATGCGAAACTCATCGCTCTGGAGGCGCTGGGACGGGCCCAGGAGATCGCTCCCGAAACCCATCTTGACGCCGGCTTCGCGGTAGATCTCAAGCGAGCGAAGGCCGGCATCGCGAACATCGGCGATCTTCGCCACGCTCTCCGGAGGCAGACCATATTGGGCCCCCTCATTGGCCAACGCTTCATAGGTCACGAGCGTCGGGACGACATAGGCCCCCTTTTCGGCCATGAGGCGCGCGGTCGGAAGATCGACGAGGTTGCCATGCTCGATGGTGCGTACGCCGCAGCGCACGGCGCGGGCGATCGCCTCGGCCGTATAGGCATGCGCGAGCACATAGGTTTGGCGCCCGTGCGCTTCGGCAACGATGGCGCGGATCTCGTCCTCGGAATAACCGAATGCGCCGACCGGATCGGTGGGTGAAGCAACCCCGCCGGACGCCATGATCTTGATCTGGTCGGCGCCCATCTGCAGTTCTTCGCGCGCCGCCTTGCGCACCCCATCTACGCCGTCGGCAACGCGCGCCAGTGCACCGACGCGCACGCAGCAGGGGCAAGGGCTATCGCTGGCCAGATAGTCCGAACGAGCCCGCATATCGCCGTGCCCGCCGGTCTGGCTGAGCGCCCGGCCGGAGACGAACAGTCTGGGGCCATCCGTCAGACCGCTCTCGATTGCCTGTTTCAGGGCATAACCGGCGCCGCCGGCGTCGCGGACCGTCGTGAAGCCACGCCGCAGCATCCCGCGCAACAACAGCGTCGAACGCAGCGTCACCAGCACGTTCGGCATGTGCACCTGCTGCGCCAGATTGAGTTCGACGGCAACCGCATGCACGTGCAGGTCGATCAAGCCCGGCATCAGCGTCTTGCCCTTGAGGTCAATGACCTGATCTGCGTTTGCCTGCAGCGGCCGGTCCGAAACCTCCTTGATCACGTTGCCTTCGACGAGGACGTCATGTTCTCCGCCGAGATCGGACTGCAGCGGGTCAAGAAGGGCGGCGTTCTTGAACAGGGTCGTCGGCATGGTGATTCCCTATGGTCAGGAGGTAGCGATTGTCTGCCGCGCGGGCAACGCGAGTTGGACGGCGAGAAAGCCTTTCAATGTTCTGACGCCATCCTCATGCGACCTTGCCCGCCGCAATCTCTTCCAGGGAGCGGCCGCGCGTTGGCACTCCCATCAGCACGACGGCGACCGCGCCGACCAGAAGGACGCTGGTTGTGACCCCGAACACGCCGACAAAGCCGAAATTGGGATAGAGATAACCGACAAGGTTCGGCGCAATGATCGCGCCGATGCGTCCGATCGCCGAGGCGAGCCCGGCGCCCGTGGTTCTGAACTGGGTCGGAAAGACCTCGGCCGTATAGGCATAGACGCCTGCATAGGTGCCGTTCATGAAGAAGGACAGGCAAATGCCGGCCAGCATGATCTGTTGCTCGGTGCCTGCGAAAGCGAGCCCGAGCGCAGCAGCGCCGCCAAGCATCATGTAGCAGGCGATGGTGGCCTGTCGGCCGATCTTCTCATTGAGCCAGGCGGCACTGAAGTAGCCGGGCGTCTGCGCGCAATAGATCGCGATCGAGTAAGCGAAGCTTCTGGTGATGCTCATGCCGTTTTGGACCAGAAGGCTCGGAATCCAGACGAAGAAGGAATAATAGCTGAAGGTGATCGACAGCCACATGATCCAGGTCATGATGGTGATGCGGGCCTGGCGGCCGGCGAGCAGCGCCACGAAATTGGCAAGCAATGTGCCGCCGCTGCTCGGAGGCGCAATCGCCTCGGGGACAGGTTCAGGAAGCACCTGGCCCCGCCGTGCAAAACCGGCCTCGATCTTGTCGAGCACGGCTTCGGCTTCGCCGTTGCGTCCACGGCTTTCGAGCCAGCGGGGCGATTCAGGCAACGCCTTGCGCCACCACAACAGCATGACGACGGGCACCGCGGTGATCACGAGCACGATGCGCCAGCCATCATCCCGCGTTGGAACAATGAAATAGCCAAGCAAGGCCGCCGCGATGAAGCCAAAGGAGAAGAAGCCGGCAAGCGCACCCGTAAAACTGCCGCGATAGCGGCGTGCCACGAATTCAGCGAGGTAGGGCGCGATAATCGCGCTTTCCGCGCCGGTGCCGATCCCTGCGACCACGCGCGCGGCAAAGAAGGACGGCCACGCATCTACGGCTGCGCTGACCAGCGATGCCGCGCAATAGAGCGCAAGCGCCGACATCATTACCGCGCGGCGGCCGATCAGATCACCGAGCATCCCGGCAAACAGGGCACCGAAGAAATATCCGATGAAGGTACTGCTGCCGAGCAGACCGATCTGGGCGCTGGAGAGATTCCACGCGGTGCGCAACACCGGCAGGATGAAGGCGATCACGGCCGCATCCATCGCATCGAACGTGTAGCCGAGGCCACCGAGGATCAACAGGTGCTTATGAAATCCTCCAAACGGAAGGCGCTCGATGCGCGCCGATATCATCGACATGAAGCTCCCCCTGGCGGCCGTGCGTCAAGTTGCCGTCCGAGCGCCGACCATAGCCCAATTCCCACCCATCCTGCTACGGCCGCACGCACACCTACCTTGATGGCGCGCCGGCGGCTTTCGGCGCCGAGAGCTCGCTGATTTCCATCTTGTTCGCGGTATCGATGATCTTCAAATAAGAACGCGCTACCGCCTCGATGCCCCAGGCTGGCACGAGGTCCACGGTGTCTGCATCCGAGTGGTAGAAGATGTGATCGATGACGTGAAAGCTTGGCGCGCGGGTGTAAATATGTTGCAACTCCCCGCCCGGCCGTCCCTCGGGGCGCGCATAGACAGCAACGCCGAACTCCTTCATCGAGCTCAGCACGATCCGCCGCAATGTCTCGCTGCCACCGACAAACCAGCGGCGCGCGCTCGTCTCGGTCGACGTCATCAGGCCTGCGCCGAGCCGATAGGTCTGTGTTTGTGAAGGATGCTCGCAATTGACGATCAGCGCGGTCTTATCGAGAAAGTCGCGCATGTTCTGATTGATCCACTTGATGCCGGACGCGCCGTGATGATGGTCTGGCGTGGTGACGAAGGTGATGGTACGCCGCCGCTGCTCCTTCGGCAGCGCTGCGTAGTGCCGGGCGATTTGCAACAGCATCACGATGCCGGAGGCATTGTCGAGCGCGCCCTCGAACATCGCATCCGTATGCGCCATGATGAGGATGTTCTCGTCCGTCGTGCCCGGCAGCACGCCCCAGACATTGGCGGTCTTCAGCCCGCTTTTTCGTTCGATGTCGGCGCGCAGCCGCAAGGTGACGTCCTTGCCGGCCTCGATCGCCTCGCGGATCGCTGTTCCCTCCTTCATACTGATGGTCAATGTCGGCGCCGTGGTGCCGGCGCCGGCCTCCGGTTCGGTCGTGACATTTCCCGGAATGTCCATGACGATGAGGACCATCGCCGCGCCCGCTTTGTTGGCCCGCAGCATCGAGCCGCTCCAGCGCGCGAGGTGATCGCGGCCGCCGGGCGTCGGGTTGCTGTAGAGAATGACCGCCTTGCCGCGCACGTCACGGTCTTTGAAATCCGCCGGCGTGCCGAGCCCGAGCCAGACTGCCGGCGCCTCGATCGTCTTGTTGTCGGTGCCGACGGTATCGGTGATCGGAAACGTGGTCTTCAGCGGCGTGACGGCATCGCCGACCACAAGGCTCGCCTCCCAGGAATTCGGATACCACAGCGGCGACATGTCGATTTCCTGCCGCCTCACCTGCTCGAGCCCGATCGCCTTGAACTGGCCGGCGATCCAGTCCTGAATCATCCGGTCGGACGGCATGCCGGCGATGCGGCCCCAGAACTGGTTGCCATCGTCGCGGCTCTTGCGCGAGATCGCGACGATATCGGGAATCTGCTGCTTCATCTTGAGGCCGTCGATATTGGCATAGGCCTCCTCGCCCGGCGGCAGTGGCCAGCGCAAATAGGCCTCGTCAGGCAGGAAAAGTTTCGCCGCATCATCCGGCAGGCGGAGATCGTCCTCGTAGAGTTTTTTCACCGGCGGCGGCGAGGTGTCCTTTGTCAATCCTGCGGTCTGCGCCTGGCCAAAGCACGGCACGCAGGCGCCGATCGTCATCATGGTTACGACGGCAAGAATTCTCTTCATCCAAATCGCGCTCCGGAGGGGATGCCCCCTTGGATACTGGGCTCGTCCGGCCGCTTGAAGCGCAAATCGGGCACGCGATGTTTTCGAAAACGCATGGGAGGCGCGGCAACTCACCTTTGGTGCAGCGCCCACAACCGCCAGGCCGAAACGCGCGGCCGACCGGGCGTGGTTGAGAAAACCCTAATCGATACATTCAATTGCAGCGATATCCGCGATCCGA
>NZ_DASSRP010000220.1:0-5802 GCF_035701725.1 Bradyrhizobium sp. | reverse complement strand
AGTTGGATCAGCACGACGAAGCTGTCCCAGAACGCCCCCTCGCCCAATCCGAAGAAACGGTTCACGAGCAGCATGTGTCCGGTCGAGGAGACCGGCAAGAATTCCGTGATGCCTTCGACGATGCCGAGAATTACCGCCCGTAGCGAATCAGACAGCATGATCTAGCGCCCTCTTTCCAGATTTGGTGATTGATGCGACGGCATCGAATGGAGGCTGCCACGAATGTGGCGGCCGAAAATGGCCCAAATCTTCTCGCTTATTCGGTTCGACGCCGCAACGGCAAAAACACGCGAGCAAAGGGTTGCCACGGTCGAAACCTTGGGTAGTTTGGCGACGCAACTCATCAGGACTTCATTCCCGGGACTTCATGTTCACGCTGTTTCATCACCCGTTCTGCCCGCATTCACGCTTCATTCGTCTCGTGCTCGGCGAACTGGGGATCGACCTGCAATTGGTGGAGGAACGGGCCTGGGAACGGCGCGAGGCCTTTCTCGCGATGAATCCCGCCGGCACCACGCCGGTCTTGATGATTGAGGGACAGTCGCCTGTTCCCGGCGCGGGCATCATCGCCGAATTTATCGACGAGACGCTCGGCGCTGAGGCGGGTGAGCGCAGGCTTTTGCCGCAAGCCATGACCGAGCGCGTCGAGGTGCGGCGGCTGATGGCATGGTTCAACGACAAGTTTTTCGAAGAAGCCTCCAACCCGCTGGTGACCGAACGCATCTACAAGCGTTTCATGAGCGAGGATGAAGGCGGCGGTCCACCCTCCGCCGATGTGATGCGCGCGGCGAAAGCCAATGTGCGCTATCATCTGGCCTATATCGGCTGGCTGGCGCGGACGCGGAACTATCTGGCCGGCGACCGGATCACTTATGCGGATCTCGCCGCCGCGGCGCATCTGTCGGCGATCGATTATCTGGGCGACGTGCCATGGAGCGAGGACGACGCGGCCAAGGCCTGGTATGCGCGGGTCAAGTCCCGGCCCTCGTTCCGTCCACTGCTCAGCGAGTGGCTGGCGGGCGTGCCGGCTTCGCGCACCTATGTCGATCTCGATTTCTGATTCCGATCATTCCCTGCACAGTAACTCGTGCGCGATCCGATGCGTGACGATCTCAAGCAGGCGCTGACGGAAAAGGCGCGCGACCTCGGCTTCGATTGCGTAGGCGTGACCGACCCAGCGGCGATCGCGCAAGCCGGACAATACTTTCTCGAATTTCTCGCCACCGGCGGCCATGGCGACATGGATTGGCTGGCGGCCAACCCGCAGCGCCGCAGCGATCCGCGAAACCTGTGGCCCGGCGTGCGCTCGGTGATCATGCTCGGCGTCAATTACGGACCCGAGCAAGATCCGCTGTCGATTCTGCAGGCGCGCACGCGTGGCGCGATTTCGGTCTATGCGCAAGGCGACGACTATCACGACGTGATCAAGAAACGGCTCAAAGTGCTGGCGCGCTGGCTGGCCGCTGCCGCCGGTTGCGAGGTCAAGGTCTTTGTCGACACCGCGGCCGTGATGGAGAAGCCCCTGGCGCAGGCCGCTCACCTCGGCTGGCAGGGCAAGCACACCAACCTGGTGTCGCGCGAGTTCGGCTCCTGGCTTTTTCTCGGCGCGATCTTCACCGATGCCGAGTTGCCGCGCGACGAGGCCGAAACCGACCATTGCGGCTCGTGCCGCGCCTGCCTCGACATCTGTCCGACAGATGCCTTTCCCGCGCCCTACAAGCTCGACGCGCGGCGCTGCATTTCCTACCTGACGATCGAGAACAAGGGACCGATCCCGCGCGAGTTCCGAAAAGCCATCGGCAACCGCGTCTACGGCTGCGACGATTGCCTTGCGGTCTGCCCGTGGAATAAATTTGCCCAAGCTGGCCATGAGGCCAAACTGGTAGCCCGCGATGAATTGCGCGCGCCCGCGCTTTCGGCGCTGGCCCGGCTCGACGATGAAGCGTTTCGCAAGCTGTTTTCGAAATCACCGGTCAAGCGCATCGGCCGCGACCGCTTCATCCGCAATGTGCTGATTGCGATCGGCAATGCAGACGAACCCGTGTTGGCAAAAGAGGCCGAGCGCCTCTTGACCGATGCAAACCCGCTGGTGCGGGGCGCGGCGGTATGGGCATTGTCGCAACTCGTAAGCCGCGATCGCTTCGTGGCGCTCGCAGACAATGCCGCTGCGGAAACCGACGCGAGCGTCCGCGCCGAATGGGCTGCTTCGATGCCGGGCGGATCAAGCGACCGCTAGACGAGATGGCGCCGCATCTCCGGCCGCGCCCTTAAGCTTGCGGCCTGTTTGGCCAGGATCTTCACAATGCGCTCCGGCGCGAAGTTCATCTCCACTAATGCCGGCGCGGTGTTGGCGACTTCGTGGTAGCTGGTGATCTTGCCGTCACACAGCTCCATCATGGCGACGCCTTCGAACATCACACGCGCACCTTTGGCTTCCGGCAGCAGCGAGCGATAGCTGAACGTGTAGCGTGCGTAGAGCTGCCGTCCGTCGCTGAGCGGCGAATGCATGTCCCACCGAAAATCGGTCGCGGTCCGGTAAAAGACATCATCGACCATCGCGGCGATTTTGGTGCGGCCCTCGAAGGCGCCATAGAACACGTCGTGATAGACGCCGTGTTCGGCAAACAATTCGGCGAAGGCCTTGCCGTTGCGCTGCTCAACAGCATCGCAAAAGGCGCGCAGCAAGTCGTGCGTGTCCATGGCGTCTCTCCTTGCCGGAGAAAGCTAGCCGAACTCGGCAATCGCGGCCAGAATCCGCGCGATGTCCTGCGGCCGTGACAGGCGATGATCGCCGTCCTGGATCATGGTCAGCACCACATCGTCGGCCGGCAACCGGTGAACCAGTGCGAAGGCATGCTTCCACGGCACGTCCGGGTCCTGCGCGCCTTGCAGGATATGCACAGGACAGCCGACCTCGATCGCAGCTCCGAGCAGAAGATGCTGGCGACCCTCCTCGATCAGGTTCTTGGTGATCGGATAGGGGTCGCCATATCCGGAGGGACGCAGCCACAGGCCCGTGGTTTCGATCTGGGCGCGGATTTCAGGCGAAAATCCTTTCCACATCAGTTCCTCGGTAAAATCCGGCGCCGGCGCGATCAGCACCAATGCCTTGAGCGAAGCGCGCGGCGCGGGACGCTTGGCGAGTTCACGGGCCAGCAGCAGCGCCATCCAGCCCCCCATCGAGGAACCGATCACGACCTGCGGGCCCACGCAGAACCGTTCGAACACCGCAACGCTCTCCTCCAGCCAGCGCCCGATGGTACCTTCGGTGAAATCGCCGCCGGACTCGCCGTGCCCGGAATAGTCGAAGCGGACACAGGCGCGGCCACGTTCAGCCGCCCAGGCATCCAGCGCCACCGCCTTGGTGCCCTGCATGTCCGACTTGAAGCCGCCCAGCCAAAAAAGCCCGGGCGAGCCACCCTCGCGGTTCCGGACCGCGATCCGGCGTGGCGCGTCGCCGACCTCGATGAAATGGGGGTTTTGCGGGTTCGTCGCGGGGGCGGTCATGGGTTCGTCATTTGTCGTGGGCTCTGTGTGTGCGCGAGCCGATCAGATCCGTCAACCAAATGCCGGGACCAAAAGCCCGCTCACGCGTTATGGTGCTTGCGGAGGGTCTCGCTTCGCCTTATCTCGCCGGCGTGGCCGAAAAGCCTCGCATTTGATGCTTTTTGGCGGCGTGCAAGACAAGCTGGCTTGCCCGCGGCACCTTATTCCTTCAATGTACGACCTTCGTTCACAATTTTGGAGAACCACCCATTCGCCGTCCCAACAGAGCCCCGCCCGTCGTCGCCAAAGATGGGCCGCGCACCAATGATGAGATCCGCAACGCAACGGTTCAGTTAATCGATCAGAACGGTACGAACCAAGGCACCGTCGAGACGATCGTTGCCATCAAACAGGCAATCGAAGCCGGAATGGATCTCGTGGAGATTTCACCGAACGCAACGCCTCCCGTCTGCAAGATCATGGATTACGGGAAGTACAAGTATTCGGCGCAGAAGAAAGCGGCAGAAGCCCGCAAGAAGCAGAAGACCGTCGAGATCAAGGAGATCAAGCTTCGGCCGATGATCGACGATCACGACTACGACGTGAAGATGCGCGCCATGCAGCGCTTTTTCGAGGAAGGCGACAAGGTCAAGATCACCTTGCGCTACCGCGGCCGCGAAATGGCACACCAGGAAATCGGCACCAAGCTGCTCGACAAGATCAAGACCGACGTCGCCGAGTTTGCCAAGGTCGAGCAGGATGCCCGCTTCGAAGGCCGCCAGGTCGTGATGGTTCTGGCACCGCGCTGAGCGCATTCGCTGATAAGCAACAGCTCTGACCGTTCATTGTCCCCGCGTGAGGTGCGCGGGGACAATGTTCGGTTGCGTCGGGAGCAGCGACCGCAGAGCTGCCTCAGGTTCGGGTCGCCACCCAGGTGCCGCTGCACTTGTCGCCGGTGATGACGCCGCTCCAGCGCCCGGTGCCGGAATTGCCGGCCAGCCGGCCGGTGCCGCTCGCATGCGACAGGCCGACCGAAATATTGACCGCCAGGGTGCCGTTGCGACGAATGCCGCCAGTTACCTTGCCGCCACCCGCCGACGAAACCTGGGTGCCGGAAACGTTGAACGGAGCGCTGTTGTTCGAAGAGCAATTGCCGGCACGGGTGGTGAAGGTCACGTTCCAGGTGCCGTCATAGGCGCCGGGCCGGGGACCGGCTGCGGCCGGGCTCGCCATTCCGGCCGTGAAAGCGAGGATGGCAAGGGTAAAAGCGCCCTTTGCCGGGCCAGATCGTCTGCAATACGAAAAAGGGGTAATGGATCGGGCTGAAATGCTCATTTTGGTCCTGCCCTGCTGCTGATTTGATGACGCCGACATCCGGCATCCTCTCATCAGTCGACGAAGCCGATTTGACGGTTCATCCGTTGCCAAAATGAACTTGTTCTGCGATAAGCGCGGCCTTCATCGCCCGGCTGATTTAAGGGCTGCCGTGGCGATGGCCGTGCGGGTTTTGTCGATCGACATGAAAACCTGAGCACTTTCAACGCTCTAACGAGCATTTTGGCCGCGAAGCGCCGTTTTCGGCATGCTTTTCTGCGGCGATTAGGAGAGCCAAATGCCCAAGCTGAAGACCAAGTCGGGCGCCAAAAAGCGCTTCAAGGTGACTGCCACAGGCAAAGTGCTGCACGCCCAGCGCGGCAAACGCCACGGCATGATCAAGCGGACGAAGAAGCAGATCAGGCAGCTGCGCGGCACGCGCGTGCTGTTCAAGACCGACGGCGACAACGTCAAAAAGTATTTCCTGCCGAACGCCTGATCGCACTCAACCTGCGCCGCGTTCGCGCGGCGATCCGTCACCCATTTTTTGAATTTCAAGGAGCTCCGTCATGGCTCGCGTCAAACGCGGTGTGACCGCCCACGCCAAGCACAAGAAAGTCTACAAGGCCGCCAAGGGTTACTATGGCCGCCGCAAGAACACGATCCGCGCCGCCAAGCCGGCGGTCGAAAAGGCCGGCCAATACGCCTTCCGCGACCGCAAGCGCAAGAAGCGCACCTTCCGCGCGCTCTGGATTCAGCGCCTCAACGCCGCGGTGCGCCCATTCGGCATGACTTACAGCCGTTTCATCGACGGCCTGTCCAAGTCCGGCATCACCGTGGACCGCAAGGTGCTCTCGGATCTCGCGATCCACGAGCCGGCGGCGTTCCAGCTGATCGCCGAGAAGGCCAAGGCCGCTCTCGCGGCCTGATCGCTGCAACGCCCGTCATGACGAGGCCGATACGAGCGGGGCTTTGACCAAGCCCCGACCCGTTCGGCTGGGC
>NZ_DASSRP010000219.1:0-3557 GCF_035701725.1 Bradyrhizobium sp. | reverse complement strand
GTAGGCGTCCGAAAAGACGTCGCTGAGCAGGACGGATAACGGCTTGGCGCTCGACGGGCCGGGCTTGTTCATTGCGGGACGCTTTGCGTACATATCGCTATGACTCTATCAGGCGCAGCCATCAGGCGGAAGAAAACCCCGTCATCCGATCACGAGGGACCGATCGTCGCGCGGCCCGCGTTGCTGCTGGCCTGGTACGACCGGCACCGGCGGGTGCTGCCATGGCGTGCGCCGGCAGGGCAGCGGCCCGACCCTTATGCGGTGTGGCTGTCGGAAATCATGTTGCAGCAGACCACCGTCAAGGCGGTCGGTCCATATTTTCACAAGTTCCTGGCGCGCGGGCCCGATGTCACCGCGCTCGGGCGCGCCTCGCTCGACGATGTCCTGCGGATGTGGGCGGGGCTCGGCTACTATTCGCGCGCGCGCAACCTGCATGCCTGCGCAGTCGCCGTGCTGCGTGACCATGACGGCGTGTTCCCCTATACCGAAGCAGGTTTGCGCGCTCTTCCGGGCATCGGGCCGTACACTGCGGCAGCCATCGCGGCGATCGCCTTCGATCGGCGGACCATGCCGGTCGATGGCAATATCGAACGCGTGGTGTCGCGGCTCTACGCGGTCGAGGAAGCGCTGCCGCAGGCAAAGCCCGTCATTCAAAGGTTGGCGGCGACGTTGCTTGGTCCATCTCGCGCCGGCGATAGCGCGCAGGCGTTGATGGACCTTGGCGCCTCGATCTGCACGCCGAAGAAGCCGGCCTGCAGCCTGTGTCCGCTCACCGAAGGATGCATCGCGCGTCAGCGCGGCGAGCAGGAGGGTTTTCCGAAGAAAGCGCCGAAAAAATCAGGCGAGCTGCGGCGCGGCGCGGCCTTTGTCGTGACGCGCGGCGACGAGCTTCTGGTGCGCACGCGGCCTGCGAAGGGATTGCTCGGCGGCATGACCGAAGTGCCGGGCTCGGACTGGCGCGTCGCGCAGGACCACGCGGCCGCACTGAAGCAGGCGCCCCGGCTTGCGGGCATCACGCGCTGGCAGCGCAAGCTCGGCGTGGTCACCCACGTCTTCACGCATTTTCCGCTCGAGCTCGTGGTCTATACCGCGCGGGTGCCAGCGCGCAGTCGCGCGCCAAAGGACATGCGCTGGGTGCCGATCGCAACGCTCGATGGCGAAGCGCTGCCGAACGTCATGCGCAAGGTGATCGCGCATGGGCTTGGGTAGGAGGTGCGCTTCCGCCGTGTCACCAGGGACGGCTGCCGAGCTCCGTTGCGCCTCGCGTGCCGGCCTCGGCCGTCCTCATGTCGAGGTTGCAGGAACGGTACATGCTCATGAGGGCCTCGCCGCGCAGGAGGATCAGCTGCGTTTTCAACCCGCCTTGCGCCTTGATCCAGCGCCGCACCGAGGATGGGTACATCGCATACAGCATTCGCGTCGCACCGGGATTGACGACCTGGTGGCCGCTGGCGTCAGGGTCCCACGCCGCGTGAAAACCCAGGCTCGCCCGGGGCGTCACGCAAATCTTGTTGCGCGGAACCATGCCGAGAACGAGCGTGCACGCCGAGGCGCAGTAGCCATCGATGATGACGGTCTCGCCCGACGTCCGCAGGCCCTGATATTTGTCGAGGTAGACCCCGATCCGGCCACCGCGATCGTCGGAAATCCGCATGGCAGCGTGGCTCGCGCTTAAGCCCGCAAAGAGGAGAATAACGCAAGCAAGCCAAAGCGCCGTCAATTTCATGTCGCTGATCCTGGTCGGAGTTCGCCCTCGGATCGGATCGTAGCGACCGCGCAAACGACGTCTATCCGGGAAACTACCCCTCTCATGCCCTAGCGGACACCGGGCCGCTGCACGATCGGTGGCTTGGCGTTCAACCATTCAGCCGCGCAGTGTTGAAGTCTGACCTACGAACATCCTGCAACCCAGGCTACCGCAACTCTTCTCATGTTTAGTGCTTGCTGACGGCGAAGTTCGGAATGTACTGGCACGGGTCGGATGGATCGATGTGGCCCTCGTCGAATTCAATCACGTCGCCCACATTCACGTTGAGTCCGGTACCAAGCACAATGCCGGTCTTGCCTTCCCATGTTTCGGCGAAGGCCGCCATGCCTGTGGCATAATTCGGACTCACGCGTCTGTCTGCGAGGACCTGGCTTGATCGGGTCATGGCCTGCGCCTGAGCCGGAGTTGCTATCCCAATCACCACCGCCTGTTTCCGGGTCCCCGTCCGTGGTGACAGCCACTTCGCCTTGGCGCCGCACCCAAGCTTCGGCTCCTTGATGGCCGTCAATTCGTCTTCGCCCGGCTCGCGCGCCATCGCCTGCTGCTGTGCCGGGCCGATCGGTTGAATCGTCCAGGACGGCAGCGAAGCGGCGCCGGACGCGAGGTCGCCGGCAGCGCTCGGCGTGGCCTGCCCGGCCGGATCCGGGCTGGGATCGCCGCCATCGTGTCCTGGCTGCTTCGGCTGATCGACGCCATTGACGTTCCGCTCCGCGCGTGGCGCCTTGGCGTGCTTGTCGGTGTCGGCTACGGCTGGAATAGCTGGCAGGACGCTCTGCTCATTCGGCGTGGAAACCGGTGGCGGCGAAGCGGCCGCAGGCTCCTCCATCACGATTTCAACCGGGATCGCGGCCTCCAAAGCGGGCTCGGTCTGCCCGAAGAACCCGAGCAGCAGAATTAGCGCAATGACGGAATGTCCCACAATCGCCAATGCATCGGCCGTGCGGCTGTTGTTGGATTCCTGCTGAAGGAACTGCTGCAACCACCGCACCAAAGCCACCGCGTCAATCGGAACTGCCTCAAGCTAGTGTCCCGATTCCGAAGTTCGCATGCTTTGGGGAGCTACGTTTCGAACTTCGGAATCGAAAGGACACTAGCCAACTTATTGATCTAGTGTGGCTTTGGTTCAGAAGTCCGCATGACGGACCCGCGGCACAAATGATGCGGACTTCTGAACCGCCACACTAGCGCTAGTTTACTTAGGGCTGCCTTTGGCTTCAACGCTTTCTCAGTCACGCGGATGTTCTCTGACGACAACGTGTTGGTCTCAGGGCACTCGTGCGATGTCTGCTTATGGCCGCTTCGAACGTCAACCGACTTCTTACAGAATCGGCCCAAAACCGACGTGCGTTCGCATCGGCCCCGATGTCGGCTATCGAGGGGTAAAGCGGACCAAAGCTTTCTAGATGGCGCCTGCTCTCTGCACGATCGGCGGCTTGGCGTTGAGGGCTTCGACCTGGAAGCCGGCGACCCGCTTGTAGTTGGCCGCGATGTCTTCCAGCTCCTGCCGCGACAGCACCTCGCTGACATCGTCGAAGCCATCGGGCGCGCGCTCCTCGACCATCTGCATCACCTGCTCGGGGCCGTTGCGGCGGTTCAGCAGCACGAGCTCAGTCGTCGCGGGACGGCGCTCGGCCTCGTAGGCATTGAGGGCCGCAGGCGTCGAGCCATGCGTCTGGATTTCTCGGGTGAGCACCCTTGCATCGAGAATCGCCTGCGAGGCGCCGTTGGACCCGATCGGATACATCGGATGCGCCGCATCGCCCATCAGCGTGACGCGGCCGAACGTCCA
>NZ_DASSRP010000218.1:0-25666 GCF_035701725.1 Bradyrhizobium sp. | reverse complement strand
TCAGCACATCATCATTGTCGACGACGAGGCGCCGGCCCGCGAGATGGTCGGCGATTACCTCAAGATGCACGGGTTCAGCGTGACGCTTTGCGACGGCGGCAAGAGCCTGCGCGCGGCGATCGAAAATAACGTGCCTGACCTCGTCGTGCTCGATCTGAATATGCCGGAGGAGGACGGCCTATCCATCATTCGCGACCTGAAAGGCCGTACCAACGTACCGGTCATCATGTTGACCGCCACCGCGAGCCCGATCGATCGCGTGGTGGGCCTCGAGCTTGGTGCCGACGACTATGTCGCCAAGCCCTGCGAGTTGCGCGAATTGATGGCGCGGATACGTTCGGTGTTGCGGCGAAGCGTGCCGGCTCGCTCGCAAGGCGAAGCCGATGCAAATGGCGCGAAAGCGAAGGACCCGCTGGTGCGGTTCGGAACCAAATGGCTGGACCTTCAGGCCCAGGCGCTGCGCGACGATGAGGGCAACGAACACCCGCTGACGGCCTCTGAATTCGGCCTGCTCAAGGTGTTTGCAGCCAATCCCAAGCGGGTCTTGTCGCGCGAGCGGCTGCTGGAGCTCGCCAACGCCCGCGACAGCGAAGCGTTCGATCGCGCCGTCGATCTTCGTATCATGCGGATTCGCCGCAAGATCGAGATCGATCCCACCAAGCCTGCCGTCATCAGGACGATCAGGGGCGGCGGATATCTGTTCTCCCCCGCAGGCGAAAAGGCCTAGTTGAAATTGCTACCCGCCGGGCCCCACGCCTGCGCCCGCTTGACGGTCAATCCGCCTCATCCGTTGCAGCAAAGAAACAGCGGCAAGCAAACTGATGGCAGTAAGCGCTCGTTCTGGATTTACCAGCGCCGATCAAGTAAGCCTTGGTGAAACGATCAGGACCGCGGAGGTCCTCACGTGAGCGCGCAGATGGGAAAGCTGGTTCTGCAGGCGATCTTAAGGAGCGCTCGCGCGATGATCACGACAAGACATAAGCCGAACCGCGATGGCGATCCGGCCTTGGCCGTCGCGGCTTTGGCCGCATCGCCGCTGACCGGCGCCATGGTTTAGGGGATTACCGCTGTTATGCCATCCATTTTCCGATCTGCATTCTTGTTGGCGAGTGCGACGCTTGTTTTCGTTCTCTCGGTGGCCTCGCCGGCCTCTGCTGCGACTATCGCCCACAAGAAAGTCTACCTGCTGCGCGGCTTGACCAACGTGCTGTCTCCCGGGATCGATCAGCTCAACGAAGAACTGAACCGTCGAAATGTCGACGTCACGATCGCCAACCATGCATTTTCGGATTCGCTGGCCACCGAGGCCATCGAGGGCTGCAAAAGCGGGCGGTTTAGCTCGATCGTACTGGTTGGCCATTCGCTCGGCGCCAGCGCTGCGGTGAGCATGGCCGAGCAATTGCAGAAGGCCGGTCTTCGCGTTGCCTTGATCGTAACGATCGACCCCGTGACCAAGATCATCGTTCCGGGCAATGTCCACCTGCTGAGAAACTATTTTCTCTCCAGCGGGGTCGGAACTGTGGTGGAGCGCAGCGGACGTTTCCACGGCACGCTGCAAAACGTCGATATGGGAAAATCCGACTACGGACATGTTTCCCTGACCACCGCGCCGGTGGTCCAGAGCCAGGCTCTGCACGATATTCTCGCCGCCGGTTCGAGCTGCCGCTGAAAATTCCGAATTCCCGGCGCTCCCATCGCCGCGCATTTTGTTCCCGAGGGATGGACCACCACGGCCCGGCGGGCCGTCGAAATCTTATCTCCCTAAAATTGCTGGTATTTCACCCCCGATTGTTTCGTCGCGGACGCTGCGACGAAACAATTTTCATGCCCACGAAACCATTTTCCGCTTTTCTCGCAGACATCCCGAAACCGTCACCCACTACGAAAGGGGGAACGAAGCGCCGCCACTGGGCGACACCGGGAGACTGTCATGCAGAACGTCGTAGCCATCAACGCCGCAGCTCGCCAAGGCATTATTGCCGCCCAGGCGACGTCCGACGAAGCACTGCTTGAGAGCATTGCCGCAGGCGGTCGCAACGCGATGCACATTCTCTATTCCCGGCATCATGTGCGGGTTTACCGCTTTATCCTGCGCATGGTGCGGGACCCCTCTACGGCTGAGGATCTGACCAGCCAGGTCTTCCTTGACGTGTGGCGCACCGCCAGCCAATTCCAGGGACGCTCCCAGGTTTCCACCTGGCTGCTGTCGATCGCCCGCTTCAAGGCCCTGACGGCCTTGCGCCAGCGCCGGCACGAAGACGTCGACCAGGAGGAAATCCTGGAGATTGCCGACGAAGCGGAAACGCCGGAAGCCTGTCTTGATCGCTCTTCGACCAGCGCGATCCTGCGCGCCTGCGTCGCCCAGCTGTCGCCGGCGCATCGCGAGATCATCAATCTCGTCTACTACCACGAGAAGTCGGTGGAAGAGGCCGGTCTCATCATCGGCATCCCCCAGAGCACGGTGAAGACCCGGATGTTCTATGCGCGCAAACAGCTCGCCGATCTGCTCAAGGTCGCCGGCATCGAGAGCCTGGCGGCATAGTCGGACAGTACACGCGCAACATTTCGCGTGCTAGAGTCCGGCATCACTGCGATGACGGATTCTTGCTATGTTCGAAGGTTGGGATGCCGTGGGCTTGGCCCGGGCACAATTTGCGTTCACGATGTCGTTTCACATCGTATTCCCCGCCTTCTCGATCGGACTGGCCAGCTATCTTGCGGTTCTTGAAGCGCGATGGTTATGGAGCGGTCGCGAGGTCTTTCTCAACCTGTTCAATTACTGGCTGAAAATCTTTGCCGTCGCCTTCGGCATGGGCGTGGTGTCCGGCATCGTGATGTCCTACCAGTTCGGCACCAACTGGGCGGCTTATTCCGACAAGACCGGCCCCGTGATCGGTCCGTTGATGGCCTATGAGGTGCTGACCGCCTTCTTTCTTGAAGCCGGTTTTCTCGGTGTGATGCTGTTCGGCCTGAAACGCGTCGGTCCTCGCCTTCACTTCTTCGCGACGCTGATGGTGGCGATCGGCACATTGATCTCGGCCTTCTGGATTCTTTCGTCCAATTCCTGGATGCAGACGCCGGCCGGCTACGCCGTCAACGCTGACGGGCAGTTTATTCCGGGCGACTGGCTGAAGATCATCTTCAATCCATCTTTCCCGTACCGCCTCGTCCACATGGTGCTCGCGGCCTATCTCACCACCGCGCTGGTGGTCGGGGCGGTCGGCGCGTTTCATCTCTGGCGCGATCCACATCAGGCCGGCGCGCGCGTGATGTTTTCGATGGCGATGTGGATGGCGACGCTGGTGGCCCCGATCCAGATTTTGGCCGGCGACCAGCACGGTCTCAATACCCTTGAGCATCAGCCCGCCAAGGTGATGGCGATGGAAGGCCATTACCAGAGCCACAAGGACGGCGCACCGCTGATCCTGTTCGGCCTGCCGGATCAGGAAGCCGCCACCGTGCGCTATGCGATCGAGGTGCCGAAGCTGAGTTCATTGATCCTCAAGCATGCGCTCGATGCGCCGCTCAAGGGTCTCGATAGCGTGCCGCGGCAAGATTGGCCGCCGGTGCCGATCACTTTCTGGTCGTTTCGGATCATGGTCGGTCTGGGTTTTCTGATATTCGGGCTCGGCCTCTTCAGCCTGTGGCAACGTTGGCACGGCAGACTGTATGATTCCCGCCCGCTGCAAGCTTTCGCGATGGCGATGGGGCCGGCGGGATTTCTGGCCGTGCTCGCGGGCTGGATCACCACCGAGACCGGGCGCCAGCCGTTCACCGTCTACGGATTATTGCGAACGGCCGATTCGATTTCGCCGCTCGCGGCGCCGGCGGTCGCCTCCTCGCTGGTCGCCTTTGTCGTGGTCTATTTCGCGGTGTTCGCCGCCGGTATCGTCTACCTGCTTCGCCTGATGTCACTTCCACCGCAACCGGGCGAACAAGGACCACCCACCGCTGTTCCGGCGCGCGCCGCCGGCATCACCCCGGCAGCCGCAGCGGTAGCGAAGGCAGAAAGCTGATGAGCATTTCCTTCGACATAGCAACGATCTGGGCATTCATCATTGCTTTTGCCGTCTTCGTCTATGTGGTGATGGACGGCTTTGATCTCGGATTGGGAATACTGTTTTCCCTGTTTCCGGAAAAAGCCGACCGCGACGTCGTCATGAACAGCGTTGCACCGGTGTGGGACGGCAACGAGACCTGGCTTGTGCTGGGCGGCGGCGGTCTGATGGCCGCGTTTCCGCTCGCTTACGCCGTGCTGATGCCGGCACTCTACACGCCGATGATTGCCATGCTGATCGGCCTGGTCTTTCGCGGCGTCGCGTTCGAGTTTCGCTGGCGCACGACACGGGCGGAGCGCAACCGCTGGGATCTCGCTTTCGCCGGCGGCTCCGTGCTCGCGGCGCTGGCGCAGGGCGTGGCGCTCGGCGCCATCTTGCAAGGCATCCGCGTCGAGGGCAGGCAGTATGCCGGTGGCTGGTGGGACTGGTTGACGCCCTTCAGCATCCTGACCGGCGTTTCGCTTGTCGCCGGTTATGCACTGTTGGGCGCCACGTGGCTGGTGATGAAGACGGAAGGAAACCTTCGCGACAAGGCCTACCGGCTGAGCTGGATCTTGCTGTTTGCGATGCTCGGCGCGATCGGCGCAGTCAGCATCGCCACGCCGTTTCTCAACGTGCAATATGCGCAGCGCTGGTTTGCCTGGCCGAATCTGATCCTGACCGCGCCGGTGCCGATTGCGGTGGCCGTGGTCACCGTGATGCTGTTGCGCAGCCTGGCGGCCAAGCAGGACTACCGGCCGTTTTTCCTGTCGCTTGCCCTGTTCGCGCTATCCTATGCCGGACTTGGCATCAGCATGTACCCCTACATCGTGCCGCAAAGCATCACCATCTGGCAGGCGGCATCGCCTGAACGAAGCCAGCTTTTCATGCTGGTCGGCGTCGCGGTGCTGGTGCCGCTCATCCTGGCCTATACCGCGTGGGCCTATTGGGTCTTTCGCGGCAAGGTCTCTTCTGAAAGCGGCTATCATTGATGTCGCCCGAGCCGGAATCGCGCGCACTGACCCGTCGTTTGTTGTGGTTTGCGGCCCTTTGGCTGAGTGGGGTCGGCACAGTCACCCTGCTGTCGCTGACCTTAAGGCTCTGGATCGGCCCGCATTGAAACACGCTTTTGAAAAACGGCAGCCGACCCTGTAAAAAGAGCGAGAGAACGGGGCAGCGGTTTACGGCTTGCTTGCCATCATGCCGCCCCTGGGATTTGATGGGAACAGGTTTGACAGACGCCGCCACGCATATCGGGCGGCATCAAAATGACCGAGCGGCGGGAGAGGTACAAATGACAAGAATTCGTCACCTGATCTGCATGGCGATGGCCGCAGCAGGCCTGTTGCTTTCGACATCAGTCAGCTTTGCGCAGCAGCCCGACCGGGGTGATGAGCCCGGGCTGATCGCCGACGACAGCTATCAGCTCGACCCCGAGTGGCAGAAGCAGATGGTGTATTACCGCACCACCGAGCCGCCGGGCACCATCATCATTTCGACCTCGGAGCGCCATCTCTATCTGGTCCAGCCGGGCGGCCGTGCGCTGCGCTACGGCATCGGCGTTGGTCGTGACGGGTTTCAGTGGCAGGGCCTGGTGAACATCACCCGCAAGGCCGAATGGCCGGACTGGGTGCCTCCGCCGGAAATGATCGAGCGACAGCCTTACCTGCCACGTTTCATGGCTGGCGGCCCGGGTAACCCGCTCGGCGCGCGTGCGATGTACCTCGGGACCACCGTCTATCGCATTCACGGCACCAACAGGCCGGACACCATCGGCACCAAGGTGTCGTCCGGCTGCTTCCGGCTGGTCAATAACGATGTTGCCGATCTTTATGACCGGGTGCCGGTGGGCACCAAGGTCATCATTCGGCAGAAGCCGGAACTGTAACGAAAACCTGTTTTTCAGTCAGCATCACAACTCCCGATCGGGGCGAGGGTAGATCATGCGTACATTCCGGGGCGGCCTTCTGATTGGGCTCGCGGTCGCCGTTGCGGTCGCAGCCGTTGCCGCCACTTATGAGCTCTATGATACGCGCACCCTGAAGCGCACCGTTCGCCGCGGCGAGGTATTGTGCGGCGTCAACAAGGGACTGCCGGGCTTCTCGATCCCCGACGACAAGGGCAACTGGACCGGCTTCGACGTCGATTTCTGCCGCGCGGTCGCCGCCGCCATTTTCGACGATCCGAACAAGGCGAAATTCGTCCCGCTCGACGCCAACGAGCGTTTCAAGGAACTGCAAAATCGCAAGGTGGACATTCTCTCGCGCAACTCGACCTGGAGCATGTCGCGCGAAACCTCCTTCGACCTCTACTTTCCGGCCGTCGCTTATTATGACGGCCAGGGATTCATGCTGCCGCGGGCACGCGGCATCGATTCCGCGCTCGATCTCAACGGCAGCAAGGTGTGCGTGCAGGACGGCACCACCACCGTCCTCAATCTCGCCGACTACTTCCGCACCAACAACATGAAGTATGAAGAGAAGAAGTTCGGCAAACTGGAAGACGTTGTGAAAGCCTATGAGGCCGGGCAGTGCGACACACTGACGGCGGACGTTTCACAGCTCTATGCGCTGCGGCTCAATCTCGGCAAGCCAACCGACCATACCATCCTGCCCGACGTGATTTCGAAGGAGCCGCTGGCGCCTGTGGTCCGGGAGCGCGATGACGACTGGATGCTGATCGTGAAGTGGACGCTTTACGCGATGATCAATGCCGAAGAGCTCGGCGTAACCTCGAAGAACATCGACGAAGCGCTGAAATCCAAGAAGCCGGACGTGATGCGGCTGGTCGGCACCGAAGGAAACTATGGCGAGGAGCTCGGACTGAGCAAGGACTGGGCAGTCCGGATCATCCGTCATGTCGGCAATTACGGCGAGGTCTATGAGCGCAACGTCGGCTCGGAATCCAAACTGAAGATCCCGCGGGGACTGAACCAGCTCTGGAGCGCCGGCGGCATTCAATACGCGCCGCCGATCCGGTAACCGTCAGCCCTCATTTCGAGGAGCATCAATGATCACGTATTCCTTCTATCGTCATTCCGGAATGCGCCGATAGGCGCAGACCCGGAATCCATTCCACCAACATTAATGCGGCGCCATGGATTCCGGGTTCGCTCGCTTCACTCGCGCCCCGGAATGACAGCGTGGATTCTGTATCGCCCCGCAATCAGAACAACAACAAACAAAAGGAAGCGACCATGCGGCTGAAATTACTCGCGCCGGAGGAAATGAGCCCGGAACAGAAACAGACCTACGACGAAGCGATCGCCGGCAAGCGCGGCAAGCCGCCGGCACCGATGATGGCCTGGCTCAACAGCCCGGAGATGGCGCGCCATGCCACGCGGCTCGGCGAGATGCTGCGTTTCAACACCATTTTTTCGGCCAAACTGTCCGAAATCGCGATCCTGGTCACGGCGCGGCACTGGACTTCGCATTATGAGTGGTTCGCTCACAAGCGCCTGGCGCTCGTCGGCGGCATGGACCCCAGGATCGCCGATGACATCCGCGACCGCCGCACCCCGAGCTTCGACGATCCCAAGGCCAAGATGATTTACGACTTCGCAAAATCGCTGCATGAGGGCCACGGCGTGCCCAAAGCGCTCTATGAGGAAGCCGTCGGCCTGCTGTCCGAACGAGGGGTCGTCGAAGTCATCGGGCTTTGCGGCTATTACACGATGGTCTCGATGACGCTGAATACCTTTGAGTTCGGCCTGCCCGACGGGCAGGTCTCGGAGCTTGCGTGAGGCTTGTTGGCGCCCTAGATCCTGATAACAGGATAAGGGAGCAACCATGCCGCAAAATCCGCCGATCGTTGCCGGCACCAGGATCGGACACGTCCATCTCAAGGTCGCCAATCTCGATCGTGCGCTGGGCTTTTATTGCGGCGTGCTCGGATTCGAACTGATGCAGCGCTATGGCACCGAGGCCGCCTTCATCTCGGCCGGCGGCTATCATCATCATATCGGATTGAACACCTGGCACAGCAAAGGCGGCCATCCGCCTGCGCCGGGAACGACCGGACTGTTTCACACGGCGATCCTCTATCCGACACGAGCAGCGCTTGCCGATGCGCTCCACCGCGTCAGCTCGGCCGGCATTCCACTCGACGGCGCCAGCGACCATGGCGTGAGCCAGGCGCTTTACTTGCGCGATCCCGACGAGAACGGCGTCGAGCTCTATTGGGACAGGCCAGAGACCGAATGGCCCCGCGCGGCCGATGGGTCGCTCGCGATGTTTACCCGCCGTCTCGACATCGAGGATTTGATGCGCCAACGTGTGGCGTGATCAGGCCGATATCTTGGTCGGATCGTAAAAGAATCGCTCGCGGAAAATCCGGTCGCCGCGCCACTCCTGAAAAGCGATCTCATCGAAGCGGCGGATCAGGCCGGACTTGTCGGTGAGCACGAAATTCCAGTGAATGGCGACGCGATCGCCCTCAAGCACCGACGAAACGCATTTCGAATAGACATCCGACATGCGCGCCAGAACGGCTCGCTCATGGGCGACCAGCGTATCGCGACCGGCGCGCGGCGGCGCCGCGTTCTCCTGCATGGTCGCATCTTCCGTGTAATAGCGCTCGATGGCGCCGGCGTGGTCACCGGATTCGACCACGGCAATGAATTCATCGAGACGGGCCCGCGATGGCATCGGCTTCTCCTGCACTCAAGCGGCGTCGACAGCCTTAGCTGGTAGCTTGTTCGCGCTAAGGCAAGGCCGGTGGCCGCTTCATCAAGGACACCAGCAGCAACACCGCAACACCCAAGGCAACCGGTGGGAACACGACCCAATTGACCGCCGCCCATCCGTAATTCGCCAGCAGCTGGCCGGAGGAAAACGATCCAACCGCCATCATGCCGAACACCAGGAAGTCGTTGAACGCCTGCACCTTGTTGCGCTCTTCCGGCCGATGGGTTTCCAGCACCAGCGCCGAGGCGCCGACAAAACCGAAGTTCCAGCCGATGCCGAGGACCATCAGCGTCGCCCAGAAGTGCATGGCCGTAACGCCGGAAAGGCCGACGATCGCAGCGCCTGCTTCCAGCAGAAGCCCCAGTGCGACGATTCTCGGCGCGCCGAAGCGCGCGATCAACGAGCCCGTGAAGAAGCTCGGCCCGTACATCGCAACGATGTGCCATTGAATGCCGAAATTGGAATCGCTCAAACTCAAGCCGCACATCTTCATTGCCAGCGGCGCCGAGGTCATGACCAGGTTCATCGTCGGATATGCAATGACCCCGCAGAGCGCGGCTGCAATAAAGCGCGGCTGCCGCACGATTGCCAGTAGCGGCCGGCCGCGATGCAAGTCCGCCGATGCCGGCTTGGGCGCATCGACGCCTGCGAGAATGCCCATCGCGACCAGCGCCACGGCAGCCTGGACGATGAAGCTGAATGCGAACAGATAAGGCGACCAGATCTCCATGGTCCACTGCACGAGCTGCGGACCCAGTACACCGGCAAATACCCCGCCCGCCATCACCCATGAGACGGCCTTGGGACGAAACGCTGCACTGGCATTATCGGCGGCCGCGAAGCGATAGGATTGCGACACCGCGCCGTAGAGACCGCCGAGGAAGGTCGCGCAACAGAACAACACGAATGAGCCGCGCAGGATCGCCAGTGCGCCAAGCAGGCCGGTGAAGGCGCCGCACGCGGTGCCGGCGATGAAGGCGGCGCGGCGGCCATAGGCGCGCGAGATCATGCCGGTCGGCAACGTGCCTGCCGCGAGGCCCGCGACATACATCGAGATCGGTACGGTCGCGAGCGAGACACTGGGCGCCAGCGTCGCACCGACGATCGAGCCGGTTGCAAAAATCACCGCTGAATTCGCGCCTGTCAGTGCCTGCGCCGCAGCCAGCCGCATCACATTGGCGCGGACGCGGACGTCATCCGCGCTGGGCGCGGCGGCGGTGATATCGATCATCAGTGATTTTGACCCCGGGGAAGCGCGGGACGAGAGATCCATCGTCCACAGATTTGTTACATTATGAAATAGCCGTTCTGCGCGATCAACCGACGCAAATGGGCGCGCGCTATGCAACAGCGCAGGATCACAGCCACGGCGCTCGGCTTTGCTAATTTCGGGCGAAGACCAGCGTGAGGTTGTTGGCCGGCATCTCCGCGATTTCGATCAGCGAAAAGCCGGCGGCATCGGCCAGCCGCTCGATCGCCTCGACATCGCGCACGCCCCATTCGGGATTGCCCTGGCGCAGGCTGGCGTCGAAGACGGCGTTGCTGTCGGCGGTATGTTTGCCGCCGCGCTTGAACGGACCATACAGAATAAGCATCCCGTGCCGACGCGTGATCCGCCCCGCCCCCGCAACCAATCCTTCGGCGACGCGCCACGGCGCGATATGGACGACGTTGGCGCAGAACACCGCAAGCAGTTCGCTCGGCCCGCCGTCCGCCTTCAGCGCATCGCCCCAGGCGGGATTCGAGACATCAATCCCGCGCGCCGAACGAACGTTGGAGAGCCCCGAATGCTGCCGCCATGCCTCGATGCTGGCCAGGTGATTCTCATTGAGATCGCTCGGCCACCAGGCGATGTCGGGGAATTGACGCGCAAACGCGATCACGTGCTGACCCGTGCCGCTTCCGACTTCAACGACATCTCCGGCTTTTCCGGTCAGGTGTCGCTCCAGCACAGCCAAAATCGCCTGATGGTTACGGTGAAAGGCCGGCGCATCGAGACGGCCACCGGTCTGACGGCTGCCGCCATCCTTGCCAAATTCGACAATATATTCGGCCATGACCCGCCTCTCTCATCTTCATCGCTGCAGTGCAGATGGCATCGACACTGATAGGAACTGCAAATTCGCCGCACGGGCCGCGTTGTCACGCGATAGCCTTTATGCTTTTAACGATTATATTTGGCCTCACCGTGTACTGGAACAGCGTCTTGATCGACTGCCGGCCACTTCAAGCTTTGCTGACCGCGATGACGATCGCCAGCCTCACCGGGTCGACGGCTGCCTCCGCCCAATCGCAGGCAGCCGAAGGCCAAAAACTTGCTTTCGACCGCGCCAAAGGCAATTGCCTGAGCTGCCACGAGATCAAGGGCGGCGATCTGCCGGGCACGATCGGGCCGCCGCTCAAGGACATCAAGAGCAAATACCCTGATCGTAGCGATCTCGTTGCAATCCTGACCGACGAGAGCAAGCGGAATCCGCAAACCGCGATGCCGCCGTTCGGCCGGAATCGCATCTTAACCGAAGAGGAAATCAGCGCGATCGTGGATTTTCTGCAGACGTTATAAGCGCTGCCGTGAGATTGGGAGATCAAGGGATGGCAACAAGGAAGAGTGAGAAGAGCCTACCGGTCACGCGGCGCGTGGTTTTGCGCGGCGCCGGCTCCTTGGCTCTTCTGGGCGTCGGCATCGCGTCATTTGCGCCAGCTGCGCTGGCCGCCGCCAATGACAAATATCCGGAAGACGCCTTCAGGCAGAAAGACGACAAGGAAGCCGTCAAGCTGCTCTATGGTCGCCAGATCGAGGCCTCGGACAAGATCAAGCTCGATGCGCCGGAGATCGCCGAGAACGGCGCCGTGGTGCCGATATCGGTCTCCACCAGTCTTCCTGATGTCACCTCGATCGCTTTCGTAGTGCCGGAAAATCCAAACGTGCTTGCCGCGTATTACAGGATTCCGCAAGGCACGATGCCCAGCATCGCCAATCGCCTCAAGATGGCCAAGACCAGCAGCATCACCGCGATCGTGGAATCCGGCGGCAAGCTTTTCAGCGCGACCAAGGAAGTCAAGGTCACCGTCGGCGGCTGCGGCGGATAAGGAGAATTTCCATGGCATCAAGCATCCGCGTACGTGCGATCGCAAACGGCGAAACCACCGAGGTTCAGACGCTGATCCAGCACCCGATGGACTCGGGCTTCATCAAGGATGACAAGGGTGACTTCATCCCGGCACACTTCATCAAGGAGCTGACGTTCGAGCACAACGGCAAGCCCGTGTTCATTGCCGACTGGGGAACGGCGGTCTCCAAGGATCCCTATGTCAAATTCGCATTCAAGGGCGCCGCCAAGGGAGACGATCTGAAGGTGAGCTGGATCGATAACAAGGGCGAGACCGACACTGCCACATTCAAAATTCAGTAACGGGGCTCGGCGGGCATGCTGACCGAGCCGGGAGATGGCGCTTGAGATTTCTGCTGCCTTGCCTTGCGATCTTCCTGCTGGCCGACGCGGCCGCGCTGGCGGCAGACGTTACCGACCCCGTCGCCGAGGCGCGCGCCTTCCGCGACTACTTCTTCCGCAAGTTTCCGAGCGTGAAGCCGAATGATTTCGTGAATGGGCCTTATGCCCTCAATGACGACATGCGGCGGCAGTGGGAAGAGAAGGAACAGTTTCCGCCTTACGAATTTTCGCTGGAAGCGGGCAAGGAATTATTCGCCAAGCCATTTGCAAACGGCAAGCACTACGCCGACTGCTTCCCCGACCAGGGCATCGGCATCCGGCAGAATTATCCGCAGTTCGACGCAAACAGCGGCAAGGTCGTCACGCTCGAACTGGCGCTGAACCAGTGCCGCGAAGCCAACGGCGAAAAAGCTATCTCCTACACCGGCGAGGATATGGCGGCCCTGACCGCCTATATGGCCTTCACCTCCCGCGGCAAGCCGTTCGACATCAAGATTCCCGACGATCCGCGCGCGCTGGAAGCCTATGAGAACGGCAAGCGCTATTTCTACACCCGCCGCGGACAATTGAATTTTTCCTGCGCGACCTGTCATGTGCAAAATCCCGGGGAGCGGTTGCGCGCCGAGGTGCTGGCGCCCGGGCTTGGAATTCTCAACGCGATGCCGATCTACCGTTCCGAATGGGGCGGCATGGGCACGGTCAGCCGGCGCTTCATCAGTTGCAACAGCCAGGTACGCGGCGTACCGCTCGAGCCACAGAGCGAGGAATATCGCGACGTCGAATACTTTCTGTCGTACGTCAGCAATGGCTTGCCGATTTCGGGACCAGGTGCGCGGCCATGAGATGCATGTCGAGAGTTTTGCTGGGACCGTTCGCGATCCTTGTGGTGATCTCGGCCAATGGCGCCGCCTCGGCTGGGAGTACCGAAGCAGACTTCAAGCAAGCCTATGCCGCCGCGAACGCCGCCGAACAGGCGGCCGGGCGCCTGCGCAATCAATGGCTGCCGACAGAAGCCGCGCTGGGGGAAGCAAGAAAAGCCGCTGAAAAAAACGATTTCGATGCCGCAGTCAGCGCGGCCAAAGAGGCCGAGGCATTGGCCAAAGCTTCGATCTTCCAGGCGACGAGCGAAAAAGAAGCCTGGAAGAGTCGGCAGATCCGATAGCAACCTTTCGAGAGATGGCACAGCGCCGACCATGACCCTACGCCGCCGCGATCTTCTCAAACTTTCAGGCGCGGCTGCGCTTTCGGGCAGCCTGCCGCGGCTCGCGCGCAGTGCGGAGGCGGGCGTCTACGATCTCGAACGTTTCGGCAATGCCCGCATCCTGCACATTACCGATACGCATGCCCAGCTGTTGCCCGGCTACTTCCGCGAACCGAGCGTCAATCTCGGGCTTGGCGCAATGGCAAGCCAGCCGCCGCACCTCGTCGGCCGCGCTTTTCTCGACCGCTTCGGCATCAAGCCTGAGAGTGCCGATGCGTACGCATTCAGCTCGCTGGACTTCGAGAAATCGGCTGCGCGTTTCGGCAAGCTCGGCGGCTTTGCGCATCTGAAAACCCTGATAGATCGGTTGCGCGGCGAGGCCGGCGCGCAAAACTCGCTGCTGCTGGACGGCGGCGACGCCTGGCAGGGCACGGGCCTCGCCAATGCCTCGCATGGCGCCGACATGGTGGAAGCCTGCAACCTGCTCGGCGTCGCCGCGATGACCGGGCATTGGGAATTCACCTATGGCGAGGAGGCGTTGCGCGGCAATCTCGAACGCTTCAAAGGCGAGTTTCTGGCGCAGAATGTCTTTCTGACCGAGGAAGCCGCCTTCAATGGCGCCCACGCATTCGATCCAGCTTCCGGCCGGGTATTTAAACCGGCCGTCATCAAGGAAGTCGGCGGGTATCGCGTCGCAGTGATCGGCCAGGCCTTTCCCTACGTTCCGGTCGCCCACCCGAAACGGTTGACGCCGGACTGGACTTTCGGCATTCGCGAGCAGGAATTGCAGACGCTGGTCGACGGCCTGCGCGCGACCGAAAAAGCGGACGCGGTACTGCTGCTGTCGCACAACGGCATGGATGTCGATCTCAAGCTCGCCAGCCGCATACGCGGCATCGACGTCATCCTTGGCGGCCACACCCATGATGCCATTCCGCAGCCGATTTCCGTGAGCAATACCGGCGGCACCACGCTCGTCACCAATGCCGGCTCGAACGGCAAGTTCTTGGGCGTCCTCGATCTCGAACTCGCCAAAGGCCGTGTGCGGGATGTGCGTTATCACCTGTTTCCGGTTTTCTCTGAGCTCTTGAAGCCGGATGCCGAGATGGTGGCGCTGATCGACAAGGTCCGTAGCCCGCAACCGGCGGCATGGAGCAACAAGATCATCACCACAAGCCGCCTGCTCTATCGCCGCGGCAATTTCACCGGAACCGTCGACCAGTTGATCTGCGCGGCCTTGCGCCGCGAGTTCGACGCCGAAATCGCGCTGTCGCCAGGCTTCCGCTGGGGCGCGACGTTCCTGCCTAACCAGCCCTTGACGATGGAAGATGTACTGGGGGAGACCGCCATCACCTATCCAGAAACCTATGTCTCGCGACTGATGGGCAGCGATATCAAGAACACGCTCGAAGACGTCTGCGACAATCTGTTCAACCCCGATCCCTATTATCAGCAGGGCGGCGACATGGTCCGCGCCGGCGGCTTCAGCTATAGCTGCACGCCGTCGGAAAAAATCGGACGGCGGATTTCCGATCTGAGACTCGACAATGGCCGCCCGATCGAACCTGGCAAGCATTACAAGGTCGCGGGGTGGGCTGGGGTGACTGCCCAGCAGGGAGCACCGGTTTGGGACGTCGTTGCCAAGCAGCTCGGCAGCGGCAAGCCGCTCGATCCGTTCGCCGACAATGTTGCGCTGCGAGGCGTTACCGGCAATCCCGGCATCGCAGAATAGACAGCATTTCGCCGCATGGCACAAAGCTGCGCCTTGAGCCTTGACGTGATACCATCGCGACTCGGTTCACGGATTTCACCGCCATGATCTTTCGCCAGTTGTTCGACAGCGTCTCCGGCACCTACAGCTACCTCCTGGCCAGCCGCGCCGGCGGCGAGGCAATGATCCTCGATCCGGTGCTGGAGCGGGTCGACCGCTACTGCCAGCTGCTGCGCGAACTCGACCTCAAGCTGGTCAAGGCGGTTGATACCCATCTGCACGCCGATCATGTCACCGGTCTCGGCGAATTGCGCGATCGTACCCATTGCATCACGATCATGGGCGAACAGACCAAGGCCGACGTCGTGTCGATGCGTGTGTCGGACGGCGACAGGGTGACGATCGAGGGGCTCACGCTGGATGTGATGTACACGCCCGGTCACACCGACGATTCCTATAGCTATTTGATGGGCGACCGCGTCTTCACCGGCGACACGCTTCTGATCCGCGGCACCGGCCGCACCGATTTCCAGAACGGCAGCGCGCGGGCACAATACGATTCGATCTTCAATCGGCTTCTAAAGCTCCCCGAAGAAACCCTGGTGTTTCCCGCTCACGATTACAAAGGCGACACCGTTTCCACGATCGGCGAGGAGAAGCGCTACAATCCCCGGCTGCAGGTGCGATCGATCGACGAATATGTCGAGCTGATGAACAATCTGAAGCTGCCCAACCCGAAGATGATGGACGTCGCAGTGCCGGCCAATATGCGCGTCGGTCTGCATCAGGACGAACTCGCCAAGCAAGGGCTTTCGTTGTCGGCCATCGAGGCGATTCAAAGTCTCGGCCGGCCCGATATTCTCCTGGTCGACCTGCGAGAGACCAGCGAGCGCGTCAAGCACGGCACGCTGCCCGGCGCACTGCATGCGCCCTATCCTGCCATCGACGACAGCCTGAAACCCGGCGGGATGCTGCGCGAGGTCGCCAACGCCACCGGGCGTCGCATCGTGTTCTTCTGCGCCTATGGCGAGCGCTCGGCGATGGCGGTCAATGCTGCGAAGGAGGCCGGCCTTTCCAATCCCGCCCACATCGCCGGCGGCATCGACGCCTGGAAAAAGGCGGGCGGGCCCGTGGCGACGGGCTAAGGTCGAGCCGATAAAAATACCGCACCGGCGGGCCGAGTTGGCCAGGACGTGCGGCGTGGCATTGACTCCCTCTTCGCCGCCCATCTAGATAGCCGCGACGGTTCCTCTTACGAGGATCAAGAGGGAATGCGGTGCGGAGAAAATTCTCCAAGGCCGCGGCTGCCCCCGCAACTGTAAGCGATGAATCTTCCGTCACATGCCACTGGGAATCTCGGTCCCGGGAAGGCGACGGAAGGTAACGACCCGCGAGCCAGGAGACCTGCCGTCAATCGTGGTCACACGCGAGGATGCCGGTCGGGGGAGTACAGGCATTAGCTTCACCGAGGCTGGCGACAGCTTGGTGAGACTTCGTTCGCGGTGACGTGCCACTGACGTTACCCGAGGTCTAACCATGCCTTTCATCATCACGATCCGCGCGCGGCGCCGCTTTTGGCTCGCGTCAACGGTGCTGATCCCGTTGTCGCCGTTTGCGCTTTCAGCCACACACGCCCAGCAATCGGCATCGCCCGATCTGTTGCCGCCGGTTCAGGTCTCGCCGCCCAAGCGCGTCGAGACGGCTCGGCCGCTGCCTGAGCAGAAGCCGAAGCGGCGACAGGCTGCCGCCAAGCCGGCACCAAAGCCGCCGCAACAGCCGGCGGGTCCACAACCTGGCGTTCCGAATTCGGGCCAAAACGTCGTCAGCCCGACCGGCATCGTGACGCCGATCAATCAGGTCGCGAACTCGGTGACCGTCATTACGGCGCAGGACATTGCGACCCAGCAATACCGCACCGTGCCCGACGCTTTGAATACGGTGCCCGGTTTGAACCTGGTGCAATCTGGCGGGATGGGTGCACAGGCTTCCGTCTTCATGCGTGGTACCAACTCGAACCAAACCAAAGTGCTGGTTGACGGCGTCGACGTCAGCGACCCCCGAACCGGGACCTTCGATTTCGCTCACCTCCTGACCGCCGACATGGCCCAGATCGAAATCCTGCGCGGCCCGCAAAGCGGCCTTTACGGCTCGGACGCGATCGGCGGCGTGATTTCAATCATCACCCAGAAGGGCGAAGGGCCGGCACGCTGGACGGCCTTGAGCGAGGCGGGATCATTTGGCACGTTCAACCAAAGCATCGGCGTCAGCGGCTCGCAGGACAACGTCAATTACGCCGCCAGCGTCTCGCACGTGCATGCGAGCGACATACCGGTGACACCGCTGCAGTTGCTTCCGCCCGGCCAACAGGCGAACGGCAACAGCTACGACAACATGACCTATTCGACGAAGACCGGCGTCGATCTCAGCGATTCGCTGACCTGGAATTCGGTGCTTCGCTATAGCGAATCGACGCTGTTCTTTACCGGGAATAATACGCCCAATGCAGATTTCACCGTCTTTTTCCCTGACGCTCAGCAGAGCCAGCAGACCGTCCACCAATTTACCGGACGCGAGGAGGCTGTGTGGTCGCTGCTCGACGGCCGCGTGAAAAATTATTTCGGCGTCAATTACACCAACTATTGGCACGCCGACATCACGCCCGGCGTCGACCTGACCGCTGTCACGACGGGCAACCGGGTGAAATACGACTGGCATAGCGTGGCCGAAGTTGCGCCCGGTCAGAATCTTATTGTCGGCGCCGAACGGGAGAATTCGAATTTAAATACGACGGACCTTTCGGCAAAAACGGGCAACAGCGCCGGCTTCGTCGAGTGGCAATCGAATTTCGCCCAGCGTTTCTTTCTCACCGCCAACATTCGCGAGGACGACAACGACAACTTCGGCCAGCATATGACTTACCGGATCGCCCCGGCCGTCCTTGTCCCCTTCACTGACACCAAGCTCAAGGCGAGCTACGGCACGGGCTTCAAGGCACCAACCCTCAGCGAACTTTTCGAATTCTTTCCCGGATTTTCCATACCAAATCCAGACCTGAAGCCCGAGCAAAGCCGCGGCGCCGACATCGGCTTCGAGCAACCTCTCTTCAACGATCGCATCCGGTTTGGATCGACCTATTTCAAAAACGACATCACGGACCTGATTTTCTTCGAGCCCATACCCGGCAGCTTCCTCGGCCAGAACGTCAATATCGGACACGCGATCACCGAGGGTACCGAGAACTTCGCAACCTTCAACGCGATCGATCGCGTGAAGGTACGCGCGGACTACACGTTCACGCGGACGGTCGACGCCGATACCGGTTTGCAGCTGCTGCGCCGGCCAAAGGAAAAGTTCAGCGTCACGGCGCTGTGGAATCCGATCGATCCACTCACGTTATCGGCCACCGTCCTTCACGTGAGCGATTGGTCCGATATCGACCGAAATACAGGCGCACCGCTCACGGCGCCGGGCTATACCATCGTCAACCTGCGCAGCGATTATGCGATCAACGATCAGCTCAAGCTGTTCGGCCGGATCGACAACGTCGCCAACGTCCACTACCAGAACCCGACCGGATTCCTGGCACCGGGTCTTGGCGTGTTCGGCGGCGTCCGCTTTGCGAGTTATGGCGTAAAGTAGGCGCGGCGAGCCCCGTCGCTACCGAGACCAGCGAGGGTCAGGCGAGAGGCCGGAAGGCGCTCCCCGGCCCTTTCCATTCGAACGTTTCGGGATGGAGCAGGTGAGCCAGCAACTCCGTTCCTTCGATGACCCGCGGTCCCGGTCGTGCGAAATAGGAATTTGCGTCGACCGCATAGGCACGTCCGTTGCGCACGGCCGGAAGCTGGTCCCAGCCGGGATAGGTCGTCAGCATGCGCGCCTGATCGACGGCTTTTTGCAAATCGAAGCCGCAGGGCATCACGATCAATACCTCCGGCTGCCAATCGAGAACATCGCGCCAGGGCACGCGAACGGAATCCGAGCCCTCGCGCCCGAGTTCGTCGACACCGCCGGCGATGCGAACCATTTCCGGGACCCAATGGCCGCAGCAATACACCGGGTCCATCCATTCCATACAGAAGACCCGGGGCCTCGAGCTCAACGCACGCGTGGCGGCTTCGATCTTCGCAAGCCGCGCCGATCCATCGGCGATCAGCTCTTCTGCTGTTCCTGAACGCCCCGTCGCCTCGCCAAGCTCGCGTAGATTGTCGAAAATCTCCTCGATGTTTCGTGGCGTAAGCCACAACACCTGCGGCTTGCTTGGCAGCGACGTCAAGAGCTGGGAGATCTCGTTTCCCGAGGGCGCGCAGACCTGGCAGAGGTCCTGCGTCAAAATGAGGTCGGGCGCGATGTCCTGCATCAGCGTCTCTTCGACCCGATACAGACTTAGGCCATCGCGCAGTCTCTGCGTGACGGCAACATCGATTTCCGCCTGGCTCATGCTTTCGATCGGAAGAACGGCGCGAACGACCACCGGCTTGCCCGCGATCTGCGGCGGGTAGTCGCATTCGTGCGTAATACCCAAAAGCTGTTCGGATAGGCCGAGCGCGCACGCCATTTCGGTCGCCGAGGGCAGGAACGAGACGATTCGCCGTGCTTCAACCATTTCCAGGCCGCCGAGAAATTTGGGGTTATCGATATCGGCACCCAATCTTCCACCAATTACCCCCTCGGGCAACCAGCGATCGGACGCACTGGCTGAATTGGTATGCGTCAGTCAGGCGGCAGGACGGCGCAAGAACACGCCGAAACGCGGACATTAGCCGCCGATTGGCCTGTTGTGGCTGCACAAATTGCTTTAAGATGGCGACAAGGAGAAAATGATCATGTCCCTCAGCCTGCTATCGTCCTCAGCCAATGGCTTCCGCCTTGCGCCCGTCGAATCGCGTCATGCGTCGCTGTTCTGCTTCGCGCTATTGACGGTGTCCTGTGCGCTGGCAAGCTTCGCGCTCGCTTGTGCGACGCCGTTTGCGGCTTTTGCCGTGATTGCGGCCGCCATGCTGCCGCTGCGGCCGGCGCTTCTGGTGGCGACGGGCGCCTGGCTGGTCAACCAAGGCATCGGCTTCGGAGCGCTGCACTATCCGATCGACGGCAACACGATGCTGTGGGGCCTTCTGATCGGCATCGCAACGCTTGCCGCGACTGCAATTTCCGCGACCATTCTGCGCGCACTGCGTGAGGCGAATGCGCCGCTGGCCCTCGCACTGGCGCTGGTCGGCAGCTATGGCATTTACGAACTCGTGCTCCTGGCGGCCACGCCGCTCCTGGGCGGCGCCAGCGACTTCACCGCCGTCATCGTCGCGCAGATCGGATTTACAAATGTCGCTTGGTTGATCGGACTCGTCGCCGCCTGCGAAATCGTCCGGCTGATCAATCCGTCCCGGCGCCGGCATATGGCCTCTTAAAGGTCCCTCGCGGCGGGCTGCCATGCATCCCTATTCATGGACACGGTCCGGTCGGGGCCGATAGGTTCGCTTTCAAAAAGCGAGGAAGCCCCGAATGGCCGATATCCTGGCGACGCCGCAACAAGCCGCATCCCGACAGGCCGGTAAGGACGATCAGCTTCGAGTCCTCGTCGCGATTTCAATCGCGCACTGGGTCAGCCATTTCCACATTTTCGTTCTGCCGATGCTGTTCCCTTTCCTGAAACAGCAACTCGGCGTCGGCTATATCGAACTGGGCTTCGCGCTCACGGTGTTCGCCGTCACTTCGGGCCTGACCCAGGCGCCGATCGGCTATCTCGCCGATCATCTCGGCGCGCGAAAAATTCTCCTGATCGGACTGTGCCTCGGCGGTTGTTCGCTGATCGCACTCGGCCTGCATCTGAGCTACCCATGGCTGATCGTCAGCGCCGCCCTGCTCGGGCTCGCCAACAGTGTCTATCATCCCGCCAACTACGCCATACTCTCGGCTCACATGAATGACGCGCGCATGGGCCGCGCGTTTTCCATTCACGCTTTTGCCGGATTTTTCGGCAGTGCAGTGGCGCCCGCCATCATGGCCGCTCTGGTGGCCACGTTCGGCGGCCATGGCGCGCTGATCGCGGCCGGTGCGGTCGGCCCACTGGTCGCGCTGCTTATGATCGCCGTCCGCATCCCCGATGCGAGCGCAGCGAACCACACGGCAAGCGCCGCCGACACGCGCAAGCCGAACGTCATCACGCCGGCGCTGTTCGTCTTGACGATCTTTTTCTTCCTGCTCAGCGTCTCCAGCGCCGGGATCGGCAACTTCGGCGTCGTGGCATTGATGAGCGGATACGGCACGACCTTTCCTGTCGCCAATCTTGCGCTCACGGTCTTTCTTGGCGCCAGTGCGGCCGGTGTTCTCGCCGGAGGATTTCTCGCCGACCTGACCGAGCGCCACGGTCAGGTGGCCGCCGTCTGCTTTGCCGTGAATGCGGTGATCCTGCTGGTCGTTGCCGCGGTGAATTTGCCGCAAGCAGCCTTGATCGGCGCGATGGGTCTAGCCGGATTGCTGAGCGGCCTCATCGTGCCGTCGCGCGACATGATGGTCCGCAATGCCGCGCCGGCGGGCACCGCCGGCCGGGCGTTCGGCATCGTCTCCACCGGATTCAATATCGGCGGCATTGTCAGCCCGCTGTTGTTTGGCTGGATCATGGATCGGAACCTGCCGCACTGGGTTTTCGGCGTATCCGTCATGTTCATGGTGATGACGGTCATCCTGGCGCTCGTCACCGAGCGCAATCCCCGCGCGACCAGAAGCGCTTAGGCTTCCAACAAAGGCATCACGATCGCGTCGCAGTCAGCATCGAGACCGTGATCTCGGCGCGTGCTATTGCTATGTTGCGCGGTAGCTGAAGAGGTATCGAGGGTGCATCGCTGCGTATGACCACTGACAAGGCGATCGTATTGAGCGTTTGCCGTCTGACCAAGACCTACTCGGCCGCCGGCGAACGCGTCGATGTCCTCCGCGGCGTCAATTTGAGCATTGCAGCCGGCGAACGGGTCGCGCTGACCGGCGAATCCGGCAGCGGCAAGAGCACGCTGTTGCATCTGATCGCGGGGCTCGACCGCGCCGACAGCGGCAAGATCGACTTTGCTGGAATTTCGATCACCGAACTCGGCGAAGCCGGGCTTGCCGCGCTCCGGCGCGACCGCCTGGGCCTGGTATTTCAGCATTTCAACCTGATCCCGAGCCTGAGCGTTCGCGACAATCTGGCGTTTCAATCGCGCATCGCCGGGCGCCATGATGCGAAATGGCTCAGCGAATTAACGGACCGCCTCGGCCTTGCCGACTTTCTCGATCGTTATCCGGAGCAACTGTCCGGCGGCCAGCAACAGCGGGTCGCGATCGGCCGGGCGCTCGCCGTCAAACCGACACTACTGCTCGCGGACGAGCCGACCGGTAATCTCGACGAGGCCACCGCCGACGATGTGCTGGCGCTGACGCGTGACCTCGTCGCGCAAACCGGCTGCAGCCTTCTAATGGTGACGCATTCGATCCGGCTCGCCGCGACGCTGGATCGTCACATTCATCTCAGCGCGGGATTGATCGCGTGAACCGGCCGCTCTGGATTCTCGCCGTGCTGCTCAGCCACTGGCGACGGCATCCGATGCAGTTCGCAACGCTTTTGATCGGCCTGATCTCGGCGATCGCGCTGTGGAGCGGCGTGCAGGCCCTGAACCAGCAGGCACGAACCAGCTACGACCGTGCCGCCGCCGCGCTCGGCGGCGTCCGTACCGCGATGCTGGTCGGCCGGAACGCCGCCAGCTTTCCCCAATCGCTTTTCGTCGAACTCCGCCGTGCCGGCTGGCCGGTGTCGCCCGTTCTCGAGGGTCGCATCCAGATCGAGGGCCGGACATTCCGCCTGTTGGGCATCGAACCCCTGACGCTACCGGCGGAAGTGGGCGATGCGCCAGCCGTCGGCGGCGACGTGCGGGCCTTTGTCACACCGCCGGGAGAAACCAGGGTCGCGCGCGAGACGCTCACTGAGCTCGGCGCGTCCGAAGGCGCCACGCCGATGACGAGCAGCGACATGAGGCTGCCGCCGCTTCGTCTCGCCGCGCAATTGGCACCCAATGTCATGGTGGTCGATATTGGCTTCGCGCAACAACTGCTGAAAATGCCTGGACAGGTTTCGCGCCTGTTGATCGGCAAATCGAAGGGACCGCGCGCGGCGCTCGAATCCGTGACCGGGGACCGCTTGCGTCTGGTCGAACCCGACGCGGAGACCGATCTGGAACGTCTCACCGACAGTTTTCACTTGAACCTTACCGCGTTCGGGATGCTGTCGTTTTTTGTCGGCCTTTTCATCGTCAATTCGGCGATCGGCCTTGCCTTCGAGCAGCGGTTGCCGATGCTGCGAACCCTGCGCGCCTGCGGCGTATCGGCGCGGCAGCTCAATGTGATCCTCGTACTCGAACTGATTTTTCTGGCGTTGATTGCCGGATTTCTCGGGATGGTCTGCGGCTATCTGATTGCGGCTACGCTACTGCCCGACGTCGCCGCCTCGCTGCGCGGACTATACGGCGCACAAATTCCGGGACAGCTCTCGCTGCAGCCGCAATGGTGGATCGCGGGTCTTTTCATCAGCGTGATTGGCGCGCTGCTCGCCGCCGCGCAAAGCCTGTGGAAGGCGAGCCGCCTCTCCGTGCTCGCGGCAGCCCAGCCTCACGCCTGGCATCAGGCGCAGCGCCGCTGGGTCGTGCTGCAAGGGATCGCGGCAATTGCCGTGTTCGCGGTCGCGCTCGGATTTTTCTGGTTCGGCGATTCGCTGCTTGCGGGCTTTGCCGTGCTCGCTGCCATGATGCTCGGGGCGGCGCTCGCGCTGCCGCTGATCCTGGAACTGGCACTGGCCGCCGGCCAGAGCAGCGCGCGGAACGCGTTCGCCGGCTGGTTCTGGGCCGACAGCCGCCAGCAGCTTTCGGGATTGTCGCTGGCGCTGATGGCGCTTTTGCTCGCGCTATCGGTCAATGTCGGCGTCGGCACGATGGTGGAAAGCTTCAGTCGGACGTTTGTGAGCTGGCTCGACGGTAGACTGACCGCAGACGTCTATATCAACGCGGCCGATGATGCGCAGGCGCGTGAGATGACAACGTGGCTGCGCGAGCGGTCCGACGTGACTGCCATCTTGCCCGGCGGACGCGCAGAGACGCAGCTTGCCGGTAGCCCGCTGGAAATTTTTGGATTACCCGATCACGCCACCTATCGCGAGCACTGGCCGCTGCTCGGCGCGGCGGAAAATGCCTGGGTCCGGCTTCGTCCGGGCAACGCGGCGTTTGTCAGCGAGCAACTGGCGCGCCGCTTGAAACTTGCGATCGGCGATCATCTCGAGGTGCCGACACCCAGCGGAGACTGGCCGCTGGAGGTGGTTGGCGTCTATGCCGACTACGGCAATCCGAAGGGACAGATCGCGGTCAATTTTGCCGCGCTGACGCGTTATTTCCCGGCCATTCCGCGGACACGGATCGGCCTGCGCGCGGCTCCTGCGGCCGTTCCCGCACTCATGGCGGCGTTGCGCGCAAAATTCGGTCTCGACGAACGCAACCTGATCGATCAAGCCACGTTGAAGGCGGAATCAAAGCGCATCTTCAACCGGACCTTCGCGGTTACCGCCGCCTTGAACGCCTTTACGCTCGGCGTCGCCGGCATTGCACTGTTGACGAGCCTGCTTACGCTCGGCAATTCCCGTGTGCCACAGCTTGCACCGCTCTGGGCGATCGGGATCACGCGGCGACAGCTGGCAATGATCGAACTGCTCAAGACGATGTCGGTTGCACTGGTCACGGCGCTGCTGGCGCTGCCGCTGGGCCTGATGGTGGCGTGGTGCCTGATCGCGGTCGTCAATGTGAAGGCGTTCGGCTGGCGGCTGCCGTTTCATGTCTTTCCGCTGCAACTGGCCGAGCTTGTTCTGGTTGCGATGGCGGCAGCGCTGGTGGCCGCCGTCATTCCCGTGCTCAAGCTGGCAAGGTTGCAGCCGGCCACCTTGATCAAGGTTTTTGCCAATGAGCGGTAAAGCGATTTCCCGGCGCGCCTTCGCAGGCGGAGCGCTACTCTTCGTGTTTCAGAGCGCGGCTGCAAAAGCGCAGGGCTTTGCCGGGCTTGGCACGAGCGCTGAAGGATTTTCGCCGGTCGTCCCCGGCAAAAAACTGGTCTTTCCCGAAGATCACGGCGCGCATCCGGATTTCCGCATCGAATGGTGGTACGTCACCGCCAATCTGGCAGACGGCGCCGGGTCGGCCTATGGCGTGCAATGGACGCTGTTCCGTCAGGCGATGGCGCCCGGCCCGCAGGTGGAAGGCTGGGCCAATCAGCAAGTCTGGATGGCCCACGCCGCGGTCACCCGCGCCGATACCCACCGCTTTGCCGAAACCTTCGCCCGCGGCGGCGTCGGACAGGCAGGCGCGGAGGCCGTGCCCTTTCATACCTGGATCGATGCCTGGCAGATGCGCGGTCGTGATGACATCAACAGCGCGACGATGTCGCCGCTCGAAATCAATGCCGCGGGTGCAGATTTCGACTACGCGCTGCGCCTCGAATCCAGCCACGCATTGGTGTTGCAGGGCGATGACGGCTACAGCGTGAAATCCGAACAGGGCCAGGCGTCCTATTATTACAGCCAA
>NZ_DASSRP010000217.1:0-28945 GCF_035701725.1 Bradyrhizobium sp. | reverse complement strand
GCGGATTGGAATCGGAAACATCGTTGGCCGGCGTCACCGGCGAGATGCGGATGCCGGTGCGCTCGGCGCCGACCTCGGCGACCACCGCCTTGGACACTTCCAGCATCAACTTGGCGCGGTTCTCGATGGAGCCGCCATAGGCGTCGGTGCGCTTGTTGGTGCCGTCCTTGGCGAACTGATCGAGCAGGTAGCCGTTGGCGCCGTGGATTTCGACGCCGTCGAAGCCGGCGGCGATGGCGTTGGCCGCGCCTTTCCGGAAAGCATCGATGATGCCAGGAATTTCGGAGAGCTCGAGCGCGCGCGGCTCCGACACGTCGGCAAAGGTGCCGTTGACGAAGGTTTTCGTGTTGGCGCGGATCGCCGACGGGGCAACGGGCGCACCGCCATTCGGCTGTAGCGAGGTGTGCGAGATGCGCCCGACGTGCCAGAGTTGCAGGAAGATGTGGCCGCCCTTGGCGTGCACCCGGTCGGTGACCTTGCGCCATCCGGCGATCTGTTCCTTCGAATAGATGCCGGGCGTGTCCTGGTAGCCCTGACCCTGTTGCGACACTTGCGTCGCTTCCGAGATCAGCAATCCGGCGGAGGCGCGCTGTCCGTAATATTCGACGGCGAGCGGATTGGGCACCAGACCGGCAAGCGCGCGGTTACGGGTCAAGGGCGCCATTGCGAAGCGATTGGGGAGCGTGATCGGACCAAGCTTGAAAGGTTCGAGGAGTTTGGAGCTCGTCATGTCGGGGATCTCGTTGGGTTGGCAGAGCAGGCGGGTATCCGGTCGAGGTGTGCATTGCGGTAGATCAAGGCAAGCCGGCCATGATCACGAAATCGAAAGCGTCGTAGCCTCCTCTAAACAGGTCGCCGGACGATGCCTTTATGCTTCGTCCAGCGCCTGTCGTGGCATGCTTTGCTGCTGCTTGTCAGGGCTCAGGCGACGCCGAGGAAGTCGCGTTTGCCGATCTCGACCCCGTTGTGGCGCAGGATGCCGTGGGCGATGGCGGCGTGGAAATAGAAATTGGTGAAGGCAAAGCGGTTGAGAAATTCCTGGCCCTTCAGCGTCAGGGTTTTGTCCGGGCCGATCGGGAAGGTGACATCTTTGCTTTCTGCGCCTTCGAACTGCGCAGGCGTGAACTTCTTGAGGTAGTCCATGGTGTTGGCCAGCCGCTGGCGCAAATCGCCGAATGTCTTTTCGGTATCGGGCGTCGTCGGCACCTCGACATGAGCGAGCCGGGCGCAGGCCTTGCCGGAGAAATCGCAAGCGAGCTGAATCTGCTTTGACAGCGGCAGCATGTCCGGATAGAGCCGCGCGCCGAGCAAGACCTCAGGTTGGATGTTCTTTGCGGCGCAATGCGCCTCCGCTTTGGCGAGAATGCCTGAAAGGCTGCCGAGGATCTGGAGGAAGGCGGGGACGGAAGCGTCGTAAAAGGACATGTGATGCTCTTTCGTGGCATGAAAGCGTTAGCGCCGAACGGCGTGTGCCACAGATGGTATGAGGCGGGGAATATGCAACCGTCTCGGCGCGAAAGGCCGGCCAGATATTACCTTGGCGGCAACGCCGTCGCCGTCGCGGGCTGCGCGCGCGGCCCCCGCATTCGCGCCAGCAATTCGGCTGTTGGCCAGGAGTCGGCCGGGAGGCCGAATTTCATCTGCATCGCCTTTACGGCGCTGCGGCTTTGCTGTCCCATCACGCCGTCGATCTTGCCAACATCGTAGCCCGCGCGCACCAACAATTGCTGCAGCTCGCGCAGTTCGTTCACGGGAAGTTGTGCCACCGGCGCGCTCGGCCGTTGCATCGGCGGCGCACCGGCGATGCGGGTGGCGAGATAGGCTGCGGTCGTCGAATAGATCAGCGAATTATTCCATTCGGTGTAGGCGGCGAAGTTGGCGTAGGCGAGAAACGCCGGTCCGTTGCGGCCCATCGGCAGCAGCAGCGATGCCGGCATGTCGTCATCGGGCAGCGGCCTGCCGTCCGGATATTTGACACCAAGCTGCGCCCATTTCGAACGCGGCAGGCGGATCGTCAGATCGGCCTGATCCCAGGGGAAATTGGCCGGCGTCGTCACGCGCACTTCCTGCAACCACGGCTCGCCGCGGCGCCATTTCAACCCGGTCGCGATATAGTTGGCCGTGGAGCCGATCACATCTTCAGGGCTGCTGAGCAGATTGCGCCGGCCGCCATAGTCGACAGCATAGTTGAAGTAATGCGACGGCAGAAATTGCGTCTGGCCGAGCTCACCGGCCCATGAGCCGATCATTTCGCTTGGGCTCAGGTCGCCGCGATCGATGATCTTGAGCGCCGCGATGGTCTCGCCGATGAAACGCTCCGAGCGTCGGCAATCATAGGCGAGCGACACCAGCGAGCGCAGCGTCGGCAGGTTACCCATGTTGGCGCCGAAATCGCTTTCGAGTCCCCAGAACGCCGCGATCACCGCCGGCGGCACGCCGTATTCCTTCTCGGCGCGCGCGAAGGCGCTCGCGTAGGTCCTGATCCGCGCCTGCCCCTGTTGCATGCGGTAGGGCGCGGCCATGCGGCCGGAAAATTCGGTGAACACCTGGCCGAACACGCGCTGGCCGCGGTCGCGATTGACGATGCCTTGATCGTAGACGAGGTAGGGCGAGGCCTCGCTGATCGCGCGCTGCGAGACGCCGGCGGCGAGCGCCTGTTGTTTCAGATCGGCGAGAAAGCGGTCAAAGTTCGCCCCGCCATGGCAACTGGCGGCGCGCGGAGAAGGGGTGCGGGGGGCAGGCGCTGCGCGCGTCGGGCCTGAAGATCCCGGCACCGCGTCTTGCGCCGACGCCGTTTCCGTAAAAATCAAGAGCCCGACCGCGCCGAGCAGAGCCGGGAGTTTCGTCGAAAGCCGCATCGCTATGACCTGTTGGATTCGCCCCGAGAGGCCAATCCACTAGCATCATTTTGAAGCGGGTGTCAGTGCCGCACGTGCTCAGTAGGTCCAGCCCGAGACGGAATAGCCTTGGCCGCAATAGCCGCGTTTGGTGCGGTAGGAGCCGCAGGCCGCTGTAAAGCCGAGCGGACCGAGATCGATGAAGCCGGCGCGATCGGCCGAACGCCAACTCTCAGCGCCGCGGACCGTGTAGAGATGTCTGGCGTGATGGCCGGCATGCCCGCCCCTGTGACTGGATGCAATTGCGCTGGTCGTTGCGACAACGGCAAGTGTCAACACGACTGCAGTGGCGAGAATCTGTTTTGTCATTGCGATCCTCCGTTCACCTACTACAGCCGCGGTTCTGCTTCTCGCGATCTAATCTTTCCGGATTGGTACCATCCTTTTTACGCTGCGGCGCGGCGAACCTAAGGAATATTTTATGAGCGCCCCTGCCGCCACAGGTTTAAACTCGGCGTCAGGTCTGAAGGGCGCTGCAAGGCGTTTCGCTCATCGGTCGGGCAAGTCATGCGCAAGCTGGCAGTCGGTCTGATCTCACTCTCGATCACCTGTGGATCTTGTGCGTTCGCGCAATCCACGAGCCAGACGTCGAACTTTCCATCCGCACGGTTTTTGCAGTTTCCACCGCATTTTCAACCGCGGCTTGGGATGACGGCGGACAAGATCAGCACCGCGCCGCCGGCGCTTCCGTCCTATGCGCAACCTCCGATACCGGAAGACGGCTACCTCTGGATGCCCGGATTCTGGGCTTGGCGTAAAGACGTTCCCGACTATTACTGGGTGCCCGGCACCTGGGTCAGGCCGCCACGTGCGGGGCTTCTTTGGACGCCACCTTATTGGAGCCGCGTCGAAGGCGGGTACGCGTTTCACGATGGTTATTGGGCTGCCGATGTCGGTTTTTATGGCGGCATCGACTACGGCTTTGGTTACTCCGGTAACGGATTCCAGGGCGGTTACTGGCAGAACGCGACCTTCGTCTACAATCAAGCGGCGAACAATCTAGGCGCGGCCAAAGTTGAACATTCGTACGATCAGGCGATCCTGGTCGACAATAACCAGCCACAAGCGAGCTTCAACGGCGGAAGCCGTGGCACGAAAGCAAAGCCGACCTCTCGGCAGGAAGAGTTGGCCGGCGACGAGCACGTTGCGCCTACCGCGGAACAGCAAGCACACTTCGAACTGGCGGCAAAGGATCGTTCACTCTATTCGAGATTGAACGGCGGCAAGCCTGGTGTCGCCGCCACCGTTCATGCTGGGGTGTTCAGTGGCGCGGGCGTCATTCGCAGCACCGCCCTGTTGGAAGGAGCGGCCCAGGCAAACGACGCCGCAACGACGGGCGAAAATCGGTGACAGATCCCCGGAGATAGCTTCGCCACGTTGCAGGATTTCGCTGTCGCCAACGCGAGATCGCGATTTGCGTGGCAAGAAACAACGGCCGCCTTTAGCGAGGCGGCCGTTTTGCTTCGAAACCCTGAGTCAACGGCTACCAGCCGACGACCACGCTTGGGACCACGGTTGGGCCGCAATAGCCGCCGTAGCCGTAGCCATAGCCATAATACCCGTACGGGTCGCAATAACCGGTCGCGGCTTCAGCCAGTCCGAGACCGAGGCCTACGACGCCGATACCGACGTCAGCGGCATATGAATCATCGTAGTAGGGATAGCCGCCCCAGCCGCCGCCGTAGCCCCAGCCACCATAGCCGCCGACAAAGCGTCGCCCGCCCCAGCCGCCATGGCCCCAGCCGCCGTGGCGCCAGCCGCCGTAGCCGCGCATTCCGGCAAAGCGCTGGCCGCCGAAGCCTCCGCCGTGCATTCCGGCAAAGCGTTGGCCGCCGAAGCTGTGCATGCCGCCCATATGACCACCGAAGCCGCCCATGTGACCGCCGAACCCGCCGCCGCCCATGTGGCCGCCGAACCCGCCGCCGCCCATGTGGCCGCCGCCGCCCATATGACCGCCACCGCCGCCGCCATGGCCGAACGCCATCGCGCTCGTTGTCATGCCGGCGGCAAGCGCCAGTGCCGCAACGCCTGCTAAGATCTGCTTCTTCATCTGCAACTCCTCTGCCTGGAAGGCTCGTTATGTTTTTTTAACGGCCATCCATGCGCAGAGTTGCATCAAAAGTTCCGAGCGCCCTCTAAAAACAAAATTAGAGATGAGACGCCGTTCGCCTTTAGTCGCAAACGATGCGTGTGCACTCGCGAACGCACGTCACAACGATTGCGGCTCCGCTTCCGACTCGATCGGCGGCAACGGGTCACCGTGGATCTTGGCTTCGAAGGAGCGCAGGCGTTGATAGATCGAGATCAGTTCCACGATCGTGCTCCAGGAATTGATCAGATATTGGAACGATTGCCGCACTTGCGTGAAGGCGTTCAGGATCTGGTTGAATGGGCCCAGGGTAATCTTGCCGGCCACGACGGTCGGCACCAGGAGGATGTAAGGAAAGACAACGTCGGTCTGCAAATAGACGATGCGGCCGACGTTGAAATACAGAAAGTTCAGATAGAGTCGAAAATAGTTGCGGCGAATATTTGTAAACAGCATCGCCAGGGTCGGCGGGTCGGCGTGCGTTGCATCATCTTCGCCGAGCACGAGCTCCTTGCGATAGGCGGCTTCGACGCGTTGGTTGTGAAACTCGATGCCGGGCAGGCGGATGCCGATCAAGGCGAGCCCGCCGGTGCCGATGATCGACCAGATGATCGCAGCGATGACGAGCGGATAGGGAATCGAACCGATCAACGGCAGCTCGGTGACGACGGCCGATAGCCGGAGCAGCACCGGCAGGAAGGCAATCAGCGTCAGCACGGCGCTGATTAGGTTGACGCCGAGGCCCTCCGTGGTGGTGGCAAACCGCATGGTGTCTTCCTGCACACGCTGCGAGGCGCCTTCGATGGTGCGAAGCCGCGGCCAGTTCTCGACATAGTAGTCGTTCATCGCGGTGCGCCAGCGGAAGATATAATGGCTGATGAAAAACCGCGTCATCACCCCGACGATGACGGCGACCATCGCGATGCCGGCAAAGGTGGATAATTCCCGATAAAATTCCTCGGCGGTCACCGCGCGCGACTTCGAAAGCGCGGCCTGGAGGAGATCGTAAAACGGCCCATACCAGCTGTTGATGGCCACGCTGACCTGAACCTGAAAATAGGACGTGAACAGGATCAGCGCCGATCCGAGGATCGACCACATCGCCCAGCGGTGCGGCGAGTACACCATCCAGAAGGCGGCGAAGATCGCAACCGTGATCGCGAAATACAGATCGAACCAAAGCGACGGTGCCGACCAAAACAGCGATACGCCGATGGTCGGCGATGGCGCGACGAGACTTTCCGCATAGCCGTACCAGAGCGCCATGGACAGCGCGATCCAGATCAGGGCCGACCAAAAGAACAGCCTCGGGCGAGGGAAGAACGAAACGAACATGTCGGGATATCCGGTTTTGGAAGGCGAAGAAGGGGAGAAGGCCTAAAGCACCATAGCGGTTCCGCCGGATTAGCCAACCGGTACTCTTGTCATTGCGAGGAGCGGAAGCGACGAAGCAATCCAGTTCCTCGATCTTGTTGCGCAAAGACTGGATTGTGGAGCCTGTCATCGAGCGCGCATTCGCGCGACCCGTTGGCTATCGCTCGCAATGACGGCAGCGCTCGGCTGACACTACTCACAATTCCCGCGCGTTGGAAAAGACGAACGAGGACATCCGCCGCGTGTTCTCGTCCAGGATCAGGGTGCGGGTGATCGGCGCCTCGGCGCGCTGGCTGCAATTCTCCCGTTCGCACAGCCGGCAGTTGACCCCGATCGGGGCGCCTTCGACGCTGTCGAGATTGAGGCCGCTGGCATAGACGAGTTTGGGGGCGTGGCGGATTTCGCAGCCCAGGCCGATTGCAAAGCGCGGCTGCGGCTGGGCGTGCGGCGCCGCCGGTCGGCGCACCACTTGGGCAATCGAAAAATAGCGGGTGCCGTCGGGCAGCTCGATCACCTGGCTCAGCAGCCGATCCGGCGTGTCGAAGGTGGAATGCACGTTCCACAACGGGCAGGTGCCGCCGAATTTCGAGAACGGAAACGTGCCGGAAGAAAATCGCTTCGAGACATTGCCGGCATTATCGACGCGCAGCATGAAGAACGGCACGCCTCGGGCATTGGGCCGCTGCAACGTCGTCAGCCGATGACACACCTGCTCGAAGCCGGCATTGAAACGTTGCGACAGGATGTTGAGATCATAGCCCAGCGCTTCTGCCGCGGTCTGAAACGGCTGGTAGGGCATCATCGCCGCGGCGGCGAAATAGTTGGCGAGCGTGATGCGGTAAAGCCTTCGCGGCGTATCGTCCAACGGGCCGGCGCGGCCGATGATGGTTTCGATCGTGCTGGCGCATTCGGTGAGCCCGATCTGGAACGCGAGCTGAAAGGCGCGGCCGGGGCTGTCGACCAATTCCGAGATCAGAAGCTGGCGGCGATGACGGTCGAAACGGCGCAGTGTCTCGCGCATGACGTCGACCGGCATGATGCGGGTGAGAATCGAATGCTTCTCACGCAGCCGTGCAGAGAGTGCGGCAAACAGTTCTTCCGCCGGCACGTTGAGTTCGTCGCGCAGATTTTCCGCCGCCGTCTCCAGTTCGGGAAAATAGTTGCGGTTGGCCTCGATCAGGTCGCGCACGCGCTCGATCGGGTTGGCTTCGAAGCGCGCGCCCTCGTCGCGGTCGGCCATCTGGGCGGCGACCATGGTCTCGCCGCGGCGGGCTTCGGTATAGGCGGCGTAGAGCCGCTGCAAGGCATGGGTAACGCCGGGGCAGAGTTCGGCGAGATCGCGCAGTTCCTGCTTCGGCAGTTCGATCTGCCGGAACAGCGGGTCGGAAAAGATCTCGTTCAACTCGGCGAAGAAGCGGTCTTCGTCGGCGGTTGCGAGGTCGCGCAGATCCAGATCGTAGGCCTCCGCGAGGCGCAGCAGGATTTGCGCCGTGACCGGGCGTTGGTTCCGTTCGATCAGATTGATGTAGCTCGGCGAGATTCCGAGCCCCTCGGCGATCTGGGTCTGTGACAGCCCGAGTTGCTGGCGGATGCGGCGGAACCGCGGACCGACGAACAGCTTCTTTCCGGAATCCCCAGCCATGGCCTTGCCCTGCTGTGGGGCCGATTCCTGCGAAATCGAACCCTTGTCTCGAAATTTACACGCGATCAGCGCGTTCGCCGATCGTTTGTGACAAAATTTACAAGATTACTTATGTCACAAGTCTATGTGTTACATGACATCACCATTCGAAATCAAGCTGTATTTACGAATTTGAGGGATTCGCGTTTATCTCAGGACACGCATTTCGCAATGCAGTGTCACGAATGTCGAGAACAGTGGCAACGAGCGCCTCTGTCGTCATCGAAAGGATTACGAACATGAATTACCAGCCACGCGGGATCAGCGATCAGGCGCTGCAGGGGCGGACCTCCTATCAGAGCGAGATCGAGGCGGCCCAGGCGCTTCTCGACACCAAGCCGACCTGGAATGGGGTGACGGCCGAGGCCGTCGCGCGCATGCGGCTTCAGAACCGTTTCAGGACCGGCCTCGACGTCGCCCGCTACACCGCGGCGCTGATGCGCGCCGACATGGCCGCCTATGACGGCGACCCCACCAAGTACACGCAGTCGCTGGGCTGCTGGCATGGCTTCATCGCCCAGCAGAAGCTGATCTCGGTCAAGAAGCACTTCGGCACCACCGATCGGCGCTACCTGTATCTGTCCGGCTGGATGATCGCGGCGCTCCGTTCCGAGTTCGGGCCGCTGCCTGACCAGTCGATGCACGAGAAGACCTCGGTGCCGGCCCTGATCGAAGAGCTCTACACCTTCCTGCGCCAGGCCGACTCGCGCGAGCTCAACGATATTTTCCGCAGCCTCGATGCCGCCCGCAAGCAAGGCGACAAGGCAAAGGAGCGGGCGTTGATCGAGAAGATCGACAACTTCCAGACCCACGTCGTTCCCGTGATTGCCGACATCGATGCCGGCTTCGGCAACGCGGAGGCGACCTATCTGCTCGCCAAGAAGATGATCGAAGCAGGCGCCTGCGCGCTGCAGATCGAAAATCAGGTCTCGGACGAGAAGCAGTGCGGACATCAGGACGGCAAGGTGACCGTGCCGCACGACGTCTTCCTGGCGAAGATTCGCGCCTGCCGCCACGCCTTCCTCGAGCTCGGCGTCGAAGACGGCGTCGTCGTGACCCGCACCGACTCGCTCGGCGCCGGCCTCACGCAGCAGATCGCCGTGAGCCACAAGCCCGGGGACCTCGGCGACCAGTACAACAGCTTCCTCGATTGCGAGGAAGTGACGGCCGACAATGCCAAGAACGGTGACGTCATCATCAACCGTCACGGCAAGATGATGCGCCCCAAGCGCTTGCCCAGCAATCTCTACCAGTTCCGCGCAGGGACCGGCGAAGACCGCTGCGTGCTGGACTGCATCACCTCGCTGCAGAACGGAGCCGATCTGTTGTGGATCGAAACCGAGAAGCCGCACATCGAGCAGATCGCCAAGATGGTCGACCGCATCCGCAAGGTGATCCCGAACGCAAAGCTGGCCTACAACAACTCGCCGTCGTTCAACTGGACGCTGAACTTCCGTTGGCAGGTCTACGATGCGATGAAGGAAGCAGGCGAGGACGTCAGCAGGTACAATCGTGCCGAGCTGATGAAGGCGGAATACGACGACACGCCGCTGGCAAAGCAGGCCGACGAGCGTATCCGCACCTTCCAGGCCGATTCGGCCAAGCGCGCCGGCATCTTCCATCACCTGATCACGTTGCCGACCTATCACACGGCGGCGCTCTCGACCGACAATCTGGCGAGGGAATATTTCGGCGAGCAGGGCATGCTCGGCTATGTGAAAAACGTTCAGCGCGCCGAGATCCGTCAGGGTATCGCCTGCGTGAAGCATCAGAACATGGCGGGCTCAGACATCGGCGACGATCACAAAGAGTACTTCGCCGGCGAAGCTGCCCTGAAGGCGGGCGGCGTCCACAACACCATGAACCAGTTCGGCTAACGCTTATGACGTGACGCGTTTTCTTCGCGCGAACCGAATTCCACTTCGCTCGAAAACGCTATTGTGACAACAGCAGGAGACTGACAATGAGCAACGGCAGCAATTTCTGGGTGATCGGCGGCGAGTTCGGTTCGATGAACTTCCACAAGCTGGTGGAAGGCTCGGCGCAGGTGAAAGGCCCGTTCAAGACCCGCAAGGAGGCCGAGGACTGTTGGCGCGAAGTGTCCGAGGAGCATCGCCATAAAGCCGGCGTGCGCTTCTCGATCGTCGAAGAGCCCGCACGCGTGATGGCCTGATCTATCAAGAAGACGTCCAAGGACGGGCGCGGCCTCCTCACCCCTTGCGGGGTGGCGGGGGCCGCGCTCGTTTGCAGAGCCCGGCCGGTCCGATTCTGACATTCGCCGCTAGCCATAAGCCTTTGGCAACAAACGGCTCTTTGAGGATGGCAGGGTTACTGATAGGTTAATACGACTTTCCGCGGGGCATCAGGACGGGACGCAAAGCCGATGGCAGAGGCACAGAACATCGAAGACGGCGCTGGCGAAGCACGACCGACGCGCTTGCGCGACGCGCTGCGCAAAGCGCGGATCGAAGCTGCCGATCGCACCGGTGTCGTCGTTGACCTCCGTGATGCCGAGGTTGCGCGGCTCGAAATCCTGAGCGAAGCGCTGGACCCGCTGTTTTCTCAAATTCCCGACTCGGTCGATTTGTTCGACCGCGGGATCAGCCAGGGCGAGACGCCCCGGCTGTGGATCGACGTGGTGGCGCACGTCCTGATGGGCCGCGACAAGCGTGCCTATCGTTTCGTGCAGGACACCCGTTTTGGGCGCATCGTGATTGCGGAGTCGCATGACGTTCCCGTCATTGTCGATGCCGTCACCGACTATGTCGCGCGCCGCATGGTGGAGCGCGAGCATGCGCTGGTCGCCTCGCCGATGGTCGCGCCGGTCGCGGTCGCGGCCGAAAAACCCCGCCGCAGCCGGTTCTGGCCATTCGCGCTCGGCTTCGTCCTGGGGGCGCTCGCGCTCTTCTGCCTTGCGCTCATCGCAAGCCTGAGCAGTTTCTGACGTCCCGGGTCCGGGGCAGGCGGTTCGCGCTATAGAAGCTCGACGCGCCTTATTTCCCGCATCTGCAGCGCGTCGTTGATGCCGCGTACCATTTGCCGGCAGCGCCAGCCGTCGTTGTCGCGCGCGATCGAAAACAGATTGTAGGCGGCGTCGGGATGGTGGCCATGGACGCGGGCCGAAGCCGAGGGCACACCGATCGAGGGAATCGACGAACCGTTGGGTCCCTCGACCCACATCGTCGAATGAACGTGATCGTGTCCGTGCAGCACGAGCTCGACGCCATGTTGCTTCAGCATCGCCAGCAGCTCCGGCGCATCGGTCAGCCGCTTGGCTCGGGCGGTGGAGCGGAGAGGATGGTGAATCAGCAGAACGCGAAAGGCGCTCTCGCGGGCAAGTCCGGCGAGCAGGCGATCAAGCGCTTCCAGCTGGCTTTTCCCCAGCCGTCCGGTTGCCATCAGAGGCGAGGTCGGCACCGCGGTGGAAAGGCCGATCAGCGCTAACGGCCCGCGCCGGCGCAGTGACGGAAACATCGGCGCCTCGTCCTGCGCCACGTCGCCGACAAGATAATCCGCCCAGGCTTCCGCGAAACGGTGGGCGGTCGCGCGAACATAGGCGTCGTGATTGCCGGGAACGAGGGTCACTTTTTCCGGCGACCCGACGTTCTCAAGCCAGGCTCGCGCCGGAGCGAATTCGGCTTCCAGCGCCAGATTGACGAGGTCGCCGGTGACCGCGATGTGATTTGGTGCCTGTGCCTGCAGATCGGAAACCAATACGTCGAGCACGTCACGGCGGTGATATCGATGACGGTTGCGCGTCCAGTTCAGATAGCCGAACACGCGCTTGCCCATGAGTTCGGAAAGCCGCGGCTCGGGCAGCGGCGCCAGGTGCGGATCGGACAGATGGGCAAGCGTGAACGTCGCCATTACCGTTTCATCGTTGTCAGACGAATGTATTGGCAAGCTAGCGGAGTGGATTTGACATTCGCTACCGGTCAGGCCGCGGGTTCGTCAAGCGAATGTCAAAGCCTAAACTCCGCTACAAACCGATATTTGCTGGTGGTCCTTTAATTCTAGCCTTCGCAAAGGTGAAGCCGCGAGGGATGCGAACGTTAGAATTGGACCACTGGCGAGCCGGATGCAAGGATCAAGCGCAACATCCCTAGTACCGCCGATCTGAAATTCCTGCGCCACAAGCGGCGAGTTCGATCAGGGACTTCAGATCGACAAAGCGGTACTAGAATCAATAAGTTTGTGAGTAGCCTTTCCGAAGTTCGTGAAGGCGGGTGCTGCGATGGAGCACGAACTTCGGAAAGTGGGCACTAGGAGCGTGAGTGACGTGACGACGACAGTGCAGCGTCTGCGAACGACCCTTGAACCGGTGTTGCGGCGGCTATTTCACATCTATTGGCGGTTTGCCCGCGGCATGACGCTTGGTGTCCGCGCGGTCGTGCTCGACGGCGAGAACCGCGTATTTCTGGTCAAGCACAGCTACGTCAGCGGCTGGCACCTTCCCGGCGGCGGGGTGGAAACCGGCGAGACCATTCGTGCGGCTTTGCAACGCGAACTGAAGGAGGAGGGGCGGATCGATCTTGTTGGCGAGCCCTCGTTTTTCGGTGTCTATCTGAACAGCCATATCTCCAGGCGTGACCACGTCGCGGTCTATGTGGTTCGGAATTTCAGCCAGGACCGTTTGCCGGAACCGAACCGCGAGATCATCGCGTGCGGTTTTTTTGAAATCAAGGCGTTGCCGGCCGATACGACGCGGGGAACGCGGCTCCGGATATCGGAAGTCGTCGAAAACAAGCCGCAAATCGCGACCTGGCGTTAGAGAACGTTAGCAGGTACGTCCTTATGATCGGGCAAAACCCTAACGGTCGTTAAGGATTTGCCAATGAGCGCCGTATCGCAATCCATGCGCACCTCAAAGCTTCGCGGCGATCTGGCCGGGATGGCGGAGGCGCTGGCCGAATTCGCAAAATCGGAATTTCCGCAAGCTGCATCCACCCAGCCCCGCATCGCCGTCCTGGTGCCCTGCTTCAACGAAGAAGCCGCGGTTGCGAGCGTGGTCGCCGATTTCCGACAAGCGCTGCCCTCGGCTGCTGTCTACGTCTACGACAACAATTCGACGGACCGAACGGTCGCCGTCGCCCGCGAGGCCGGCGCCACGGTGCGCAGCGAACGCCGTCAGGGCAAGGGCCACGTGGTCCGCCGCATGTTCGCCGACATCGATGCGGACATCTACGTGCTTGTCGATGGCGATGCGACCTACGACGCCGCAAGCGTTCCGAAAATGATCGACATGCTGGTGGCGGATCATCTCGATATGGTGGTCGGCCTGCGGGTCGATCAGGCTGAGGCTGCCTGGCGGCCCGGCCACCGCACCGGAAACTGGCTGTTGACGAGTTTCCTGGCCTCGGTGTTCGGCAAGGCGTTCAAGGATATTCTTTCCGGCTACCGGGTGTTCTCCCGGCGGTTCGTCAAATCGTTTCCGGTGCTGTCGGACGGTTTTGAGATCGAGACCGAATTGAGCGTTCATGCGCTGGAACTGGCGCTGCCGACGGCCGAGATCGAGACGCCTTATTTCGCGCGGCCGGAAGGCTCGGTCAGCAAACTCAACACCTGGCGCGATGGTTTCCGGATTCTCTCGACCATCCTCAAGCTCTATCGCTCGGAAAAGCCGCTGCGTTTCTTCACCGGTCTCGGCATCTTTGTCGGGCTGCTGTCGATCGGGCTCGCCACGCCGGTATTTGTCACTTATCTGGAAGAGGGCGTCGTTCCCCGGCTGCCGACCGCTGTGCTGTCGATGGGATTGATGGTTGTGGCGATGCTCTCGGTGGCTTCGGGCCTCGTGCTCGACACCGTGACACGCGGCCGCCGCGAGATGAAGCTGTTGGCCTATCTCGCGCAGGCGCCGCTCGACAGGACTTGACGCGCTCTCGCATTCGAAGTTCAACCTCCCGGGTGCCCACTTTCCGAACTCCGTGCTACATCTCAGCACGACCTTTCACGGACTTCGGAAAGCTATGGGCACTAGCAAACCGATTAATTCGAGTGCCGCGTTTCTATTTGAAGTTCCTGAATAGAATTCGCCGCTTGTGATGCAGGAACTTCAAATAGGCGGCACTCGATGAGTGATCTCTCTCTGACCATCCTGGCCGAGACCGCCAACGATGCGCAGGCGATCGAGCGGCTGCATGAGCGCACCTTCGGTCCCGGGCGCTTTGTCTTGAGCGCCTATCGTATCCGCGAACACGTCGATCATTTGCTCGAACTGTCATTCACCGCCTGGATCGGCACCCTGCTGGTCGGCTCGGTACGCCAGTTGCCGGTCGTCATCGGCGACACCAAGGCGCTGCTGCTGGGGCCACTGACGGTCGAGCCGCCGTTTCGCAGCCACGGGGTTGGACGGCAGCTGCTCGAGCGCGCGCTTGGCGATGCCAAAGCCCGGGGACATCGCCTGGTGCTGCTTGTCGGCGACGAGGCCTATTACCGCCGGGCCGGCTTCAAGGTGGTGCCGCAGGGCCGGGCAACCATGCCGGGGCCCGTCGACTACAGCCGCCTTCTGGTGGCCGAGCTCGTCGATGGCGCGTTCGACGGCGTTTCCGGCGCCGTTCGCCCGGATTGGGCGCCGGCGAAATAGATCCGCATTCACTCGGCATCTCAGATCTTCTTCGAGAAACGGCGGCAAGCTGGAAAGCTCAACGTCCCTCGCGCAGCCATGTTGCCGCGAATGCGCCCAGCAGCAACAACAGTCCGATCAGGCCAGCGAAGATCGGCAGCACGCCGACGCCCCGCACCACGCTGGCATCGCGCATCTTCACGCCCATCCAGCCGTCGCCGCGGAAAATGCTGGAGGCATGGACCGGCACGATGCGCGGAAGATCGATGCTGGAGCCGTCGACGACCCGCCGCGCGTCGCCGCCGGTCGATCGCGCCAGCGGCGCCAGCGTTTCCGTGGTCGAGGTAACTTCCGAAAATTCCTTCGGATTGGTTGGGCCGACATTGATCAGCGCCTTCAGCGTGCCGTCGCTCGCCTGCCACAGGCCGAGCTCATTGGCCGGCATCGTCGCCGTCCACATCCCGGGTTCGCTGGCGCTCAAGGTCAGTTCGCGCCTGGCGCCCGAGGGCGAAGTCACCGTGACAGGCGATACGCTGTCGGCCATGGTCTGGCGCTGCACGACGAGATCTTTCCCGCGCACCTGCAAGTGCAGCGCCTCTTCGTCGAGTTCCGGCTGTTTCATCAGCCAGTGCGACATGCGCCGCAGCAGGTCGAGATGCGGGCCGCCGCCTTCATAGCCGCGCGCCCACAGCCAGATATGGTCGGACAACAGCAGGGCGACGCGGCCCTCGCCGAAGCGCGACAGCAGCAGCAACGGCTTGCCGTCGGCGCCGGTCATGACCGGTGGGCTGATCGCGTTGCGGGTATCGACCGTGCGGAAGAACCGGCTCCAGTGCGGCGGGTCGCTGTTTGCGCCTTCGAGGCCGCGCGTCACGGGATGGCGTTTGCCGACGTCGCTGAGCGCGGCATAAAACGGCTTTTCGGTCACTCCGACCGGTTCTGCCGGCAGCACCGAATCCAGCGGCGTGCGCCAGATGCTGGTCGAGGAGGCATAATCCGGACCGGCGGATACCAGCACGGCGCCGCCCGCGCGTACATAGCGCGCGATGTTGTCGAAATAGGCGATCGGCAACACGCCCTGGCGCGCGTAGCGGTCAAAGATGATCAGCTGGAACTCGTTGATCTTCTGCTGAAACAGTTCGCGGGTCGGAAACGCGATCAGCGACAGCTCGTTGATCGGCGTGCCGTCCTGCTTCTCCGGCGGCCGCAGGATCGTGAAATGCACGAGGTCGACGCTGGCGTCGGATTTGAGCAGATTGCGCCAGGTGCGCTCGCCCGAGTGCGGCTCGCCGGACACCAGCAGCACGCGCAGCTTGTCGCGCACGCCGTCGATGGCGACGACGGCGCGGTTGTTGACCAGCGTCAGTTCATTCTCCAAGGGCGAGGCCTCGATCTCGACGATGTTCTGGCCTTCATGCTTGATGTCGACATCGACGTTGACGGTCTGGCCGCTTGCGACGTTGCGCTCGTTGATGGTCTCGCCATCGACGCGCACCGCGACCTTGGCGCGTTGGCCGGTGACGCCCTGATCGTCGAGGCGGTAGGTGATGGTCTGCACCTGCCCGACGATGCCGAAGCGGGGTGCGGCGGTAATCGCAATCCGGCGGTCTCGTTCGTCCTTGCGGCCGGTGATCAGCGCGTGCAGCGGGGCCTGGAAGCCGAGCGCGGCGGCATTGGCTGGAATGTCGTGTACCCGACCGTCGGTGATCAGGAAGGCGCCGGCGACGCGGTCGACCGGCACGTCCGACAATGCCGAGGACACGGCGCCGAACAATTTGGTGCCGTCGGTCTCGCCGTCGGCCTGACCGGCTTCGACCACGCGAACCTCGAGGCCGGGGATCTTCTTCAAGCTGTCGACGAGTTCCTGCTGCGCGCGGGCGGTCTCGTTGGTGCGGTCGCCAAAACTCTGGCTCGGGCTCTTGTCGACGACGACGGCGGCGACCGACGACAGCGGTTCGCGCTCCTCGCGGGTAAATGACGGGTTGGCGAGCGCGAGCAGCAACAGGCCGAGCGCCAGCAGCCGCAGCCAGGCGCCGCGCGCGCGTCCCAGGAGCAGCAATGCTGCAATCACGACGATTGCCGCCAGTGCCGTCCAGAGCACAGCCGAGGGGATCAGCGGGGTGAACGCGATACCGTAATTCATGGCGAGGACCTGAGCACGATGGTCATTGCCCCAACCGTTCGATCAAAGCCGGCGCATGCACCTGATCGGCCTTGTAGTTGCCGGTCAGCGTGTACATCACGATGTTGACGCCGGCGCGGAAGGCGAATTCGCGCTGCCGCGGTTCGCCCGGCGACAGCGGCAGCATCGGCTGGCCGTCGGGCCGGATCGCCCAGGCGCCGGCCAGGTCGTTCGACGTGATGATGATCGGCGAGACGCCGTCACCGCCGCGCGCCGGACGCGACGCGCTGTCTTCGTCCTCGTCGCGCGGCAGGGCTTCGACCCAGGTCTGGCCGGAGTCGAAGCGGCCGGGAAAGTCGCGCAGCAGATAGAACGTCTTGGTCAGGACATGTTCGCGCGGCACGGGTTCGAGCTCGGGCACGTCGAGCGAGGAAAGGATTTCGCGCAAGCTCTGCATGCCCGGCGTCTGCGAGGCGCCGTTGTCGCCAGGCGTGGCCTCGATGGCATCGCGGGTGTCGAACAGTACGGTGCCGCCTTGCTTCATGTAGGCGTCGATCTTGTCGATCGCCGCTTGCGGCGGCTTCGGCGCGCCCGGCACCACCGGCCAGTAGATCAGCGGGAAAAACGCCAGCTCGTCATGGGCCGGATCGACGCCGACGGGATCGCCGGCCTCGAGCGCGGTGCGCTGGGCAAGAAACAGCGTCAGGCCGGACATTCCCGCCTTGACGATGGAATCGACGTCCGCATTGCCGGTCAGCACATAGGCAAGGCGGGTCTGCGTCGTCGCCTTGATGGCGAACTCGTCGGAGGCGCTGTCGGCCCGGCTCTGTGACGGCAAGCCGAGCGGCAATAGCAGCGCCAGAAGCAGCGCGGCCGGCGCTGCGCGCCTGCGGAGCAGGCTCGCGATACCGCCGCCGAGCAAGGCGATGATCAGCGCGTCGATCAAAAACAGCGCCAGCGAGGACGACAGCAGGATTCCGCGCAGGTCGCGCGGTTCGGAATTGGTGTAGCTGGCGCGCCTGGCATGAAGCGAAGACAGATCGAGCGGCGTAATGCGATCCGATGCCGCCAGCGTATTCACCGCGAGTGGGCCGTCGGTGGGGCCGTAGAAGCCCGGCGGATGATCCGATGTGGCGCGGTCGCGATAATCGGCAGGGATCGGCTTGGCGGTCGAAGGCGGCGGCGCGAATGCGCCGAAGCCGTCGAGCGTCCGCAGCGGCGCCACCGTCTCGGTGCTGGCTTCCATCGCGGCACCCGGCGCCGGGCCTGACGCATAGCCAGACGTATCGACGATCCGCCGCAACATCTCGACGAACGAACCCGACATCGGCAGGTCGGACCATTTCATGTCGGCGCTGACGTGAAACAAGGCGAGCAACCCCTTGCCGCGGCGCTCGCCGGTGACGAGCGGGGTGCCATCTTCAAGCGAGGCCCAGCTCTTGGTCGGCAAGACCGCGTCGGGCTCGGCCAGCACCTGGCGATTGACCGTGACATCCTTGGGCACGGCAAGCCCCGCGAACGGTCCGTCGTTGGCGAAGGCCGCGAGGTGTTGCGGTTTTTCCCAGGTCAGGCTGCCGCCAAGGCTGCGGCCGCCGCGGCGCAATTTCACCGGCACCAGATCGTCATCGGCCTGCGCAAGCCTCGGTCCGGCAAAGCGCACCAGCACGCCGCCGCGGTCGATCCAGGCGTTGAGCCGTTCGCGAATCTCCGGCGACAGGGTGCCGACATCCGCCAGCACGATCATCGGCAGCTTCTGATCGAGAAACTGCGAGATCGCCTGTTGCGGCGCGCCGCGATCGCCCTGCCGGACATCGGCGAACGGCGCCAGCGCGCGGGTGAGATAGAACGCCGAAGCCAACAAGGGCTGGGCGGTATCGCTGCTCGATCCGGAGACCACGCCGACGGCACGGCGGCGCCATCTCTTGTCGAGCAACTGAACCGCGCCCGCGGAATGTTCGCCCGCGATCTCCAGCCGCGCGATATCATTGCGCAGTTCGACCGGCAGGTCGAACGACGCCTCGGTTTCGCGAACTCCCGGCGCAAAGGCAAAGCGCGCTTCCCCGACCGGCGATCCCTTCTGGTCGAGCCCGCGCACCACACCGCTCGCGATGTCGCCATCGGCGCGCAACACCTTCACCGTCATCTTGGCGGCTGCGTTTTCGGCCGCCACCAGCGCCAAAGCCGGCGGCGTGCCGCCCTCAAACACCGTGAGCACGTGGTCGCCGATGACCTTGCCCAACCCCTGCAGGAACTCGGCGCCGCGCCCGCTGTCGACGCCATCGGACAGCCACACCAGCTCGCAGTCGCCGGTCGCCTTGAGGAAGCGATCGATGATCGGAAGCGTCTCGGCGCGATCGATCGAATAAGGCTTTGGCGAAAGCTGGCGGAGCGCAACCCGCGCCGTGCCCGCGGGCATGATCGTAATGTCGCGCGTCGGCTCCGACAGCGGGATCAAAGCGATGCCGCGCCGGTCATTGTCGGCGTTGGCGATCAGCTCGTCCGCAGCTTTCACCCGCGCGTCCCAGCTTGAGGCTGCGCTCCAGCCGTCGTCGATCAGGATCGCCAGCGGCGCGCGCGACGCCGTGGCGCCGAGCGGCGGGTTCCAGATCGGTCCCGCTGCGGCCAGGATGATCAGCGCGGCGGCGGCCAGCCGCAGCGCCGTTAGCCACCAGGGCGTCCGCGAGGGTGTCTCTTCCCTTGGCGAAATATCGAACAATAACCGCGTCGGCGGAAACTCGACGCGGCGTGGCCGCGGTGGGATCACCCGCAACAGCCACCACAGCAGCGGCAGGCTTAGCAGCCCCAACAGCAGTAATGGCTCGGCAAAGGACAACGGCAAGCCCGCGATCATACGCTGCTCCCCGCCTTGACCGTGACGCCCCTTGCGCCGCCTTTATTCACCATCATGCCCGAATGCAGGAACAGCAGCAGCTCGGCTGCCGAACGGCTGGTCGTGTGGGTCGAAAACAGCCAGTCGAGCTTGGCAGTTTCGAAGCGGATTTGCTCGCGGTGGAGCGCAACGCGCTCGACATAGTCGCTCGCCCAGCGCTCGGCGCGGCCGGCAACGATGACATCGCCGCCTTCCGGTTCGACAAATTCGACGCGTCCCGAATAAGGGAAGCTTTCTTCGGCAGGATCGACGACCTGGATCAGCGTGCCATGCGCGCCTGAGGCCGACAGCGCCGTCAGCATGGTGCGGAGTTCGCCGATCGGCGACCAGAAATCCGACAGCAGAACGATCTCGGAAAGCGGCGAGGGCACAAAGGATGGCGGCAGGCTGAGCCGCGCGGCATCATCATGCAGCATCGCCTGCGCCATCTTGTCGATGATGCTCCGGCTCGCGGTCGGACTGACGAGGCCGGGAATGCCGACCCGTTCGCCGCCTTCGACCAGAAGCTCGGCGAGCGCAAAGCAGACGATCAGCGCGCGCTCGAGTTTGCTGTCGCGCGCATCCTTCGAGGCGAACGCCATTGATGGCGACCGATCCGGCCAAAGCCACACGGTGTGGGCGGCCTCCCACTCCTGTTCGCGAACATAAAGATGATCGTCGCGTGCGGAGCGGCGCCAATCGACGCGTTGGGCGGGCTCGCCCGAAACGAAGCGGCGGTACTGCCAGAAGCTCTCGCCGGAGCCGGCGCGGCGCCGGCCGTGAAGGCCATGAATCACGTTGGCTGCGATCCGCCGCGCTTCCAGCACAAGGCGCGGCAGCGATGCGGCGAGCGTTCGGCTTTCGCCATCGGCACGTCGGACTGCTGCGATCTCCTTTATGCTGTGCTCGGCGGCTGTGGCCATCAACCGATCCGTGTCTTCAACTGCTTGATGACGTCGGGAATGCTGCGGCCTTCGGCGCGGGCAGAGAAGGTGAGCGCCATGCGGTGCTTGAGGACCGGCTCAGCCAGATCGAGCACGTCATCGACCGACGGCGAGAGGCGGCCATCGAGCAAAGCGCGGGCGCGCACCGCCAGCATCAGCGACTGGCTGGCACGCGGGCCGGGTCCCCAGGCGATCAGCTTGCCGGCTTCGCCGCCCTCGGAGCCCGGGCGCGCCGAGCGCACCAGCGACAGGATGGCTTCCACGACGGAATCGCCGACCGGCAAGCGCCGCACCAGGCGCTGGGCGGCGATCAGAGTTTCAGCATCCATCGCGGCTTTCGGCGCCGCTTCCTCGGCGCCGGTGGTTTCAAACAGGATCCGCCGCTCGGCGTCGCGGTCGGGATAGTCGACATCGATTTCCATCAGGAAGCGGTCGAGCTGCGCCTCCGGCAACGGATAGGTGCCTTCCTGCTCCAGCGGATTTTGGGTCGCCAGCACGTGGAACGGCTTGGGCAGGTCGTGGCGGGCGCCAGCGACCGTGATGTGCTGCTCCTGCATCGCCTGAAGCAGCGCGGATTGGGTGCGCGGGCTGGCGCGGTTGATTTCGTCAGCCATCAGGAGTTGGGCGAACACCGGGCCGGAAATGAAACGAAACGAACGCTTTCCGGAATTGCTTTCATCCAGCACTTCGGCGCCGAGGATGTCAGAGGGCATCAGGTCCGGGGTGAACTGGATGCGCTTGGCGTCAAGCCCGAGCGTCACGCCGAGGGTTTCGACCAGCTTGGTCTTGGCAAGTCCGGGCACGCCGATCAGAAGGGCGTGGCCGCCCGACAGGATCGTCACCAGCGTGTTCTCGATGACACGCTCCTGACCGAAGATGACGGTCGAGATGGCATCCTTGGCGCTGCGAATCTGACCGGCGACTTGTTCGGCCGAACGGACGACGACGTCCTCGAGCTTCTCGACACTGTCTGCGCCAGCCATTCTTTTCTCCTTAAACCTCAGGTTCAGTCCGCCTCGCCGCCGCTTTCGTCCGCCACATGCTAAACTTTCGGCAAGGCCGTGTATTCGTTCGATTATACTATCCCCACATTATCGGCCTTTTCCGGATGGGAACGGCATCACGATGTGGCGACTTGAGCTTAATGAAATACGGCCGAATTTGCTCAAAACGTAACGCGGCGACACCAGCAATCCGATATCTGTTCAGGTATCTGTTTGCGTGCACCAATCGTGCCAAACCGGGCATTCAATAAAGCGTTCCAATCGCGGGACGATCAGAGTCACGGCAAACCATGGCGAAGCAAGGGCAGGAACCGGTTCAAAATCTCGAGGGGTTGACGACGGCCGCCAAACAGGCCGCAAACACCAGTGCGACCGGAAAAGGCCTGCCGCCGGTGCATTTGTGGAATCCGCCCTTTTGCGGCGATCTGGACATGCGAATCGCGACCGACGGCACCTGGTACTATATGGGCACGCCGATCGGACGGCCAGCATTGGTCAGGCTGTTCTCAACCATCCTCAAGCGCGAAAACGGCAAGTACTTCCTGGTCACGCCAGTGGAAAAGGTCGGCATCCGCGTCGACGATGCACCGTTTCTGGCCGTCGAAATGATAAAAGAGCCCCGTGATGCCGGCTGGGGTTTGCGCTTTCGCACCAATGTCGACGACTGGGTGGAATGCGACCGTGCGCATCCATTGCGGTTCGAGGCTTCGGCGGAAGGCGGCTTGACGCCCTACCTGCACGTGCGCGCCGACCTTTGGGCGAAGGTCACGCGCGCGATCTACTATGATCTGGTTGACATCGGCGAGGAACGGATGGTCGATGGCCGCCAGATGTTCGGAGTTGCCTCCGCCGGTGCGTTCTTCGCGATGGCGGATGCGGAAGAGGTGAGGGGCTAATACCGCCGATCTGAAGTCCCCGCAGTGCGGCCGCGAGTTTTTTCGGGGACTTCAGATCGAAAGCGGTATTAGAATTAATAAGTTTGGTAGAGCTCCTTTGATTCCGAAGTTCGCATCAGAGGTCGCCGCGATAGCTTGCGAACTTCGGAATCGGAGCTCTATTTTGACGGAGGCGATGGCGGTGAACGATCCCGCCGCAATCAGTTCGGCCGAGTTTTTCGATCGGGCGCGCGCACGGTTGCGTTTTGACGTCCCTGCAGGTCTCACCGATCCGGACGCCATTCCGGAGAGCGGCGATCAGGGCACCGATCGGATGCTCGCAATCCTGGCGCGCGAACAGCCGATCCGTCCCGCGGCGGTGCTGATTCCGGTGATCGATCGCCCGCAGCCGACCGTGCTGTTGACCCAGCGCGCGGCCCATCTCAACGACCATGCCGGCCAGATTTCCTTTCCCGGCGGCAAGATCGATGCGGCCGATGCCACCCCGCTCGATGCGGCGCTGCGCGAGGCGGAAGAAGAAGTCGGCCTGGCGCGCCCTTTCATCGATCCCATCGGCTATCTGGACCTCTATGGCACGAGCTTCGGCTTTCGCATTCTGCCGACCGTTGCAAGGGTCGAGCCCGGATTCGAACTGCGCATCAACACGTCCGAAGTCGACGATGCCTTCGAAGTTCCGCTGTCTTTCCTGATGAATCCTGTGAACCATCAGCTCCACAGCAAAGAATTCCGCGGCATGGAAAGGTACTACTACGCCATGCCCTATGGCGAGCGGTACATCTGGGGCGCGACCGCCGGGATTCTTCGCGTGCTCTACCAGCGGATCTTCGCGCCATGATCCGTCAGGCCCTGACCGAGATCGGAATTTTTCTGATCCCGTTTGCGGTCTATGCCCTGTTTTTGGTCGCCACCCGTTCCGGACTGCTGGTGCGTTCGTCCTGGCCGGTCATTATCGTCGGAAGATTGCTGCTCGGTTCGCTGCTTCTTGTCGTGGTCAGCCTGATCTTGCTGGCGCAGTTCTCCGGCGCGCCGCCGAACTCGACCTATGTTCCCGCCCATATCGAGAACGGCAAGCTGATCCAGGGAGTGGAGAAATGAGCGGCGAGCGGCGACTGACCGATGCGCCGTGGCTGAAGCCGGGCCCTGCGGCGCGGGTGCTCGAACTGCTCAACGCCGACGGCGAGGAAGCGCGCGTGGTGGGCGGGGCGGTTCGAAACGCGCTGCTTGGCCTGCCGATCGACGAGATCGATATCGCAACCACTGCCGTGCCTGAAGAGGTGATCCGCCGCGCAAAGGCTGCCGGCATCAGGAGCGTGCCGACCGGCATCGACCACGGCACCGTCACGCTCGTGGTCGATGCCAAGCCGTTCGAGGTCACCACGCTGCGTGAGGATACCGAGACCTTCGGACGAAAAGCCAAGGTCGCGTTCGGCCGCGACTGGGTGCGCGATGCCGAGCGGCGTGACTTTACGATCAACGCTTTGTCCGCTGATTCAGCAGGCTGCGTCCACGACCACGTCGGGGGGCTTGAAGATATTGCCGCGCGACGGGTGCGCTTCATCGGCGAGCCCGAGCGGCGGATAGCCGAGGACTACCTGCGCATCCTGCGTTTCTTTCGCATTCATGCCGCCTATGGCGCCGGCGAGCCCGACCGGGCCAGTTATCTTGCCTGCATCAGCGGAAGGGCAGGCCTGATGGGCCTCTCGGCCGAACGGATCCGCGTCGAAATATTGAAGTTGATGGTTGCCGGCGGCGCCATCGTTGCCGTGAACGCGATGGCCGATGGCGGACTGTTGCTGCCGGTTTTCGGCGGCGTCGCCTATACCGGGCCGTTCGCGCGGCTGATCGGAATCGAACAGGCGCTGGATCTGCCGCCCGATCCCATTCGCCGGCTCGGCGCGCTCGCCGTCGCCGTCACCGAAGATGCAAGGCGGGTGGCATCGCGGTTGCGGCTGTCCAATGCGGAGACCAAGGCGCTGGATTCCATGGGGCACCGCTGGTGGCGGCTGGCGGGAATGGACGAGGCGCGGGCGAAGCGCAGACTTTATCGCCTCGGCGAAGATCGTTACCGCGACCGTCTGATGCTCGCTTGGGCGCGCTCGCGCGAGGGCAGCGATGCCGCCTCATGGCGCGAACTCGCAGGCCTGCCCGCGCGCTGGATCGCGCCGAGATTTCCGTTGAGGGCGGCCGACTTCGTGGCGCGCAGTCTTCATCCGGGGCCCGAACTCGGACAGGCGCTGGCGCTCGCCGAAGATGCCTGGCTCGCGGCGGATTTCCCGCTCGATCAATCCTCGCTGGATGCGATCGCCGATCAAGCCGTCGCGCGTGTGACACGCGAACGCAAGGCGTGATGTTCATGCTTGCAGGATGCGCAACATATGTGCCGATAACCGAGAGTTGAATGTATGAGCGGCAGGAACGCCATCCCTGACGCCGCCTTTTTATCTATCGTCGCGACATAGAAACCGGATCGAAGCTCTCCACGACATCAGGGGGAAGCGATGGATCGACCTGGCGGGCCCGCCCTTTCAGCCATCGTAACATCCAAGAGCGTTAGCGCGGACACCCTGTCAGGGGCGGGCGCGGTCTCGTTTCGTCGTCTTTGGCTCATCGTTCCCGCGCTCTGTGCACTGGCCTATCCCTTGCTGTTGAGCCTGTTGTCCTCCGGCCTTGTCCTGGTGCACGGGTCGGCTTCGCCGAGCGGGGGGATCGTTTGGGTCAGCGTCATCGCCTCGCTGATATTGGCGCTCGCGGTGATGGTGGTCAGTTTCGTCTTCGGATTGACGCTGGGCTCGCCCGATGTCGCGGACGATCCTGAAGCCAGCCGTGGGCGAAGCATTGCCCATTTGGCCTTTGCCACTCCCTCGCTCTATGTGGGCTTTGAGAATGTCGCCGGCGTCTTTCACGCGCCGTCGGCGGCGGTGATCGCCTGGTTGGTCTTTTGGGCGTTGATGGCGATGATGGCCCAGCTCAGCCCTCGGTCATCGCCGATCGCATTTGCCATGACGCAGGCCGGATATCGGCGGCTGGGTATTGCCCACGGCGTTTCCGCCTGCGCGATCCTGTTGCTGTTCGTGGCGCCTCACATTGTGAACCATGTTGCCGGCTTCTGGAGCGGGTCAGTCCACATCGCCATTATGAATGTCGTGCGCCGGGTTTATCGCAACGACTTTGTCCAACCGCTGTTGCTGGCGCTGATCGGTTTTCAGATTCTGAGCGGCACGGTCCTGGTACGGCGGCGGATGCGATTGCCGGGCGATATCTTTGGCACCGTGCAGACCATGTGCGGCGCATATATCGGCGTTTATTTTCTCGCCCACATGACGGCGGTGTTTGCGGCGCGCTACGCGGACATCGACACCAACTGGAGCTGGCTGACGCGCCCGAGCGACAGTCTGCTGGTCAGCCTTTTGAAGCTACGCCTGATTGCGCATTATTGGGCGGGGCCGATTGCGATTGTCGCTCACATTGCCTGCGGCCTCAGATGGGTCTTGCTGCAACGTGATACGTCTGCTGCGACGGCCGATCGCATCGCATGGAGCCTGATCGCGGCCGGAGTTGCCACATCCACCCTCATCCTGCTGGCGCTGCTCAACGTCCACATCGCCTGATGATCTTTCCAGCACGTCGTGACGGTGAGTGCCGATGATGGATATCCACTCCACTAGGGCCATTTCACTTCTGGCGGCATCGAGGACAGGATCGAATCCACGTTGCCGCCGGTCTTCAGGCCGAAGATAGTGCCGCGGTCGTAGAGCAGGTTGAACTCGACATAGCGGCCGCGCCTGATCAACTGCTCCTCGCGGTCAGCCTGGTTCCATGGGCTTGCGAAGTTGCGCCGGACCAGTTCCGGATAGATTTTCAGGAAGGCGCGGCCGACGTCCTTGGTGAACGCGAAATCGGCGTCCCAGTCACCGGAATCGTGATGGTCGTAGAAGATGCCGCCGATGCCGCGCGGTTCCTTGCGGTGGGGCAGATAGAAATATTCATCGCACCATTTCTTGTATTTGTCGTACGGCGCGACCGCCGCATGCGCATCGCACGCCGATTTCATCGCGGCGTGGAAGGCGACCGTGTCCGCATCCTCCTGGGTGCGGCGGCGCTCCAGCACCGGCGTAAGGTCGGCGCCGCCGCCGAACCATGCCTTGGTCGTGACGATGAAGCGCGTATTCATATGGACGGCCGGAATATGCGGATTGCGCAAATGGGCGATCAGCGAAATGCCCGATGCCCAGAAGGCGGGATTGTCTTCGGCCCCCGGGATTTGCGCGCGAAATTCCGGCGCGAACTCGCCGTGAACGGTCGAGCAATGCACGCCGACTTTCTCGAACAATCGGCCGTGCATCATTCCCATCATGCCGCCGCCCCCGGGATTGCCGGTTGGGTCGGTGCGCTGCCAGGGGGTGAGGTCGAAGCGGCCGGCCGCGCCCGGGTAAAGGGCAGGCGGCGCGTCGTCTTCCAGCCGCTCGAAGGCCGCGCAGATGTCATCGCGCAGGCTTTCGAACCAGGCTCTCGCGCGCGCCTTGTGTTCGTCGAGCTTGGAAATATCCATCTAGGAAGCCTCTCGTGTCTACAAGGGTCTAGGCGTGACCGGTCTGCCGCAGCGCCTCGGCTAATGCCATGGCGGCGGCCATCGCGACATTGAGCGAGCGCAAGGTCGGCCTGATCGGGATCACGAGCCGTGCATCGGCGGCTTGCGCGACCGCCTCGGGGACGCCCGCAGTTTCCCGTCCGAACAACAAGATGTCCGATGCTTGATAGCTGAAATCAAGATATGGCGTGGCGCCCTTGGTGGTGAACAGCAGCAGCCGGTGACCGGCCGACCGGCGCCATTCCTCAAATCGGGTCCAGGAATCGTGGCGCCTCCAGTCGACCTGGTCGAGATAGTCCATCCCGGAGCGGCGGAAATTGCGGTCCGATACCGCAAAACCTGCGGGCTCGATGATATGGGCTGCCACGCCCATGCAGGCGCAAAGCCTCATGATCGTGCCGGTGTTCTGGGGAATATCGGGCTGGTAAAGCGCGATCTGCATTCGATTCTACTGTGAGCGTCCGACCGGCCAGTTGTCACGCCGATTTCACAGGGGGAGCGCCGCTTGGGATATGCGAAAAACCGCCGTACCGAGCGGAATTAGTGCATTGCACGCAAGCCAGCCGATAGCGGGCTTGCGCTATTCCGGCAAGGGTGCCAATAGAACGATTCTGGACTGTTCCTTTTCGCCGATGGGGTCGGAAAAAGGGGTCATTTCTGCCGCCGCGGGGGTCGCGGGCGCCGGCAGCCTCCCGGTCACCGGGGCGGTTCCACCGGCGGCAAGCTATGAAAGGGTTTGGAATCGTGACGACAGCGTCTTCGGCGGAACATCCGACACGCCGTGATTTCCTTTTCGTTGCAACGGGCGCCGCAGCCGCCGTCGGCGGGCTGGCGACGCTCTGGCCGTTCGTTTCCCAGATGAATCCGGACGCCTCGACCATTGCGGCCGGTGCGCCGATCGAGGTCGATCTGGCGCCGATCGCCGAAGGCCAGGACATCAAGGTATTTTGGCGCGGCAAGCCGATCTACATCATGAACCGCACCAAGAAGCAGGTTCAGGAGGCGCGCAGCGTCGCCGTCGACAGCCTCAAGGATCCGGCTTCCGACGAGTCCCGCGTCAAGGCCGGCCACGATCAGTGGCTGGTCGTGATCGGCATCTGCACCCATCTGGGCTGCATTCCGATCGCGCACGAGGGCAACTACGACGGCTTCTTCTGCCCGTGCCATGGTTCGCAATACGATTCCTCCGGTCGTATCCGCCAGGGACCGGCACCGGCCAACTTGCCCATCCCGCCCTATCAATTCGTCTCCGACACCAAAATCCAGATCGGCTAAGGACCCGGGGCTGCACGCCCCGGACCTTAACGCCTGTCACGTCGTCTTAATTCCCTAGGGATCGCAGCATGAGCGGACCATCCGACTTCCAACCCACCAATCCCGTGATCAAGTGGATTGAACGGCGTCTTCCGATTTTCGGTCTTATGCATTCCTCGTTCGTGGCCTATCCGACGCCGCGTAACCTGAATTACTGGTGGACCTTCGGCGCCATCCTGTCGTTGATGCTCGGCGTGCAGATCGTCACCGGCATCGTCCTGGCGATGCACTACACGCCGAATGCCGATCTCGCCTTCCGCTCGGTTGAACTGATCGTCCGCGACGTCAATTACGGCTGGCTCTTGCGCAACATGCATGCCGCCGGCGCGTCGATGTTCTTCTTTGCCGTCTACATCCACATGTTCCGCGGCCTGTATTACGGGTCGTACAAGGAGCCGCGCGAGGTGCTGTGGATCCTCGGCGTCATCATCTACCTGTTGATGATGGCGACCGGCTTCATGGGCTACGTGCTGCCGTGGGGCCAGATGAGCTTCTGGGGCGCCACCGTCATCACCAATCTGTTCTCGGCCATTCCTTACGTCGGCGACAGCATCGTGACGCTGCTCTGGGGCGGCTACTCGGTCGGCAATCCGACGCTGAACCGT
>NZ_DASSRP010000216.1:0-4340 GCF_035701725.1 Bradyrhizobium sp. | reverse complement strand
CCTCGTGCCGATGGTGGTCGAGCAAACCAACCGCGGTGAGCGCGCCTACGATATCTTCTCGCGCCTTCTCAAGGAGCGGATCATCTTTGTCACCGGTACGGTCGAAGATGGCATGTCGACCTTGATCGTCGCGCAGCTTCTGTTTCTCGAAGCCGAAAATCCGAAAAAAGAAATCGCGATGTACATCAATTCGCCGGGCGGCGTCGTGACGTCGGGGCTGGCGATCTACGACACCATGCAGTTCATTCGCGCGCCGGTGTCGACGTTGTGCACGGGGCAGGCGGCTTCGATGGGCTCGCTGCTGCTGGCGGCCGGCGAAAAGAACATGCGCTTCTCGCTTCCGAATTCGCGCATCATGGTGCATCAGCCCTCCGGCGGCTTCCAGGGCCAGGCCACTGACATCATGCTGCATGCCCAGGAAATCCTGAACCTGAAACGGCGGCTCAACGAGATCTACGTCAAGCACACCGGCCAGACCTACAAGGCGATCGAGGATGCGTTGGAGCGCGACAAGTTCCTGACCGCCGAGGATGCCAAGGCATTCGGCCTCGTCGACCGGGTCACCGAGAAGCGCGAGGAAGATCCGCCGCCGCCGAAAGCGGTCTAATTGGCGGTTCACGGCCTCGCGCTCGCGTGACGAGCCCGCGCCCCCCGCTGGCGGCGAATGCCAAACCCACGCCACTCGCAAGGCAACTTGATCCGCCTTCGTTCGTTCAACGCATCTGAAGTCCTGGTCGAACGCGCCGCTTGTGGTGCAGGGACTTCAGATCGGCGGTACTAATGTTAACGGTTGCTTGCTGGTCCAAAATGGTCCCGAAGCGGTCCCATTTGCCCCTGTTTGGGACGAAAGTTCCACTTTCGTCCCGGCGCCTTGGCGTGGCAATCGCGCAACGTTTCGCCTATTTCGGCCGCTAACTTAACGGTGGAAGCGCAAATCACGGTATTGTCACGGATATCCAGTGGCCGGCTAATTAGCGAATTCTTGATAGTCGGATGCGAGCATGGTTGGCTAGGTCACTCAGGGTATGCTTGCATGGGATTCGAACGGCCGCGATTCTCGCAGCCACTTGGGAATAGGGTCTTTTTTGGTACGAATTTTGCTCTATCTACGATTTTTGGACTCTCAAAAGTCGGGCCGGCAACCTTCCGGAATTAGAGCGGGCGTGCTGGATCGAACTGCGGACGGAGATATGAATGAGTAAGGTTGGCGCCAGCGACTCGAAGAATACGCTGTATTGCTCGTTCTGCGGCAAGAGCCAGCACGAAGTTCGCAAGCTGATCGCAGGTCCCACCGTTTTCATTTGCGACGAGTGTGTCGAGCTCTGCATGGACATCATTCGCGAGGAAAACAAATCCTCGCTGGTGAAGTCGCGCGACGGGATTCCGACCCCGAAGGAAATCTGCAAGGTGCTGGACGACTATGTGATCGGCCAGAGCCACGCCAAGAAGGTGCTCTCGGTCGCCGTTCACAATCACTACAAGCGCCTCAACCACCAGACCAAGCACAACGACGTCGAACTTGCGAAGTCGAACATCCTGCTGATCGGCCCCACGGGTTCGGGCAAGACGCTGCTGGCGCAGACGCTGGCGCGCATCCTCGACGTGCCCTTCACCATGGCGGACGCGACCACGCTGACCGAGGCCGGCTATGTCGGCGAGGACGTCGAGAACATCATCCTGAAGCTGTTGCAGGCCGCCGACTACAATGTCGAGCGGGCCCAGCGCGGCATCGTCTATATCGACGAAATCGACAAGATCAGCCGCAAGTCGGACAATCCCTCGATCACCCGCGATGTGTCGGGCGAGGGCGTCCAGCAGGCGCTGCTCAAGATCATGGAAGGAACCGTCGCGTCGGTTCCTCCGCAGGGCGGCCGCAAGCATCCGCAGCAGGAGTTCCTGCAGGTCGACACCACCAACATCCTGTTCATCTGCGGTGGCGCTTTCTCGGGCCTCGAGAAGATCATCTCCGCGCGCGGCCGTTCGACCTCGATCGGCTTCGGCGCCCAGGTGCTGGCGCCCGAAGATCGCCGCACCGGCGAGATTTTCCGTCACGTCGAGCCTGAAGACCTGTTGAAGTACGGCCTGATCCCCGAATTCGTGGGCCGCCTGCCGGTGGTCGCCACGCTCGAGGATCTCGACGAGACCTCGCTCAAGAAGATTCTCACCGATCCGAAGAACGCGCTGGTCAAGCAGTACCAGCGCCTGTTCGAGATGGAGAACATCGAACTCACCTTCGCCGACGAAGCGCTTGGCGCGGTCGCCCGCAAGGCGATCGAGCGCAAGACCGGCGCGCGTGGCCTGCGTTCGATTCTCGAGAGCATCCTGCTCGAGACCATGTTCGACCTTCCGGGCCTCGAGGGTGTGGAAGAAGTCGTGATCTCGCGCGAAGTTGTGGAAGGAACGGCGCGTCCGCTCTACATCTACGCCGACCGTTCCGACCGCGCGGTCGAGAGCAGCGCTAGCGCCTAGAGGTTTCTCTAGCGCTTGCAAGGGCGTCTTTGGTTGCGGCTGCCGCGCCTTTCGGCGGCCGTTTCCTGCTAGCCTGAAAGACGCGTTAGCCCCTGTCCTGTGGGCATTTTCTGCGACTTGACACCCCTACCGCCGATAGCCACCTAATATCACCGGCGGCGTGAAATCAGCCTCAAGATTCGCGCCGACTGCAATGCCGAAAGCGGCGGCTTTTTTGGCCTGACCGTCTTCGGAATATCTGGCACCTTGTGGCCGTTGCGCATGATGCGGATGGCGAAGCAAGGGGGCACAACAAAAGGAAAAGGCCATGACCACCCCTAAACCTCGGCCATCAATCGTCCACGGCGAGACGCACGCTTATCCCGTGCTGCCGCTGCGCGACATCGTCGTCTTCCCGCACATGATCGTGCCGCTGTTCGTCGGCCGCGAAAAGTCGATCCGTGCGCTTGAAGAGGTCATGAAGAACGATGCGCTGATCATGCTGGCGACGCAGAAGAATGCGTCCGACGATGATCCGGCGCCTGAATCGATATACGAGACCGGGACGCTTGCGAGCGTTCTGCAGCTTTTGAAATTGCCCGACGGTACCGTGAAGGTGCTGGTCGAGGGCCTTGAACGCGCGCGCGTTGAGAAATACACGCCTCGCACCGAGTATTACGAAGCGACCGCGATCGCGCTCGCCGATACCGATGCGACCTCCGTCGAAGCCGAAGCGCTCGCGCGCTCGGTGGTGTCGGACTTCGAGAGCTATGTGAAGCTCAACAAGAAGATTTCCGCCGAGGTCGTCGGCGTCGTGCAGGCGATCACGGATTTCGCCAAGCTCGGCGATACCGTGGCTTCGCATCTGGCCGTTAAGATCGCCGACCGCCAGGCGATCCTGGAGACGCTGTCGGTCACCGCACGCCTTGAGAAGGTGCTGGGGCTGATGGAGAGCGAGATCTCCGTGCTCCAGGTCGAGAAGCGGATTCGTTCTCGTGTGAAACGGCAAATGGAGAAGACCCAGCGCGAGTACTATCTCAACGAGCAGATGAAGGCGATTCAGAAGGAACTCGGCGACGAAGAGGGTCGCGATGAGCTCGCCGACATCGAGGAGAAGATCTCCAAGACCAAGCTGTCCAAGGAAGCGCGCGAGAAGGCTCAGCACGAGCTGAAGAAGTTGCGCCAGATGTCGCCGATGTCCGCGGAAGCAACCGTCGTGCGCAACTATCTCGACTGGCTCTTGTCGATCCCGTGGAACAAGAAGTCCAAGGTCAAGAAGGATCTGGAGCAGGCGCAGACGATCCTGGATAACGACCACTACGGGCTCGAGAAGGTCAAGGACCGCATCGTCGAGTATCTCGCCGTGCAGTCGCGCGCCAACAAGCTCACGGGGCCAATTTTGTGCCTGGTCGGACCTCCCGGCGTCGGCAAGACCTCGCTCGGCAAGTCGATCGCAAAGGCGACGGGACGCGAGTTCGTGCGTGTCTCGCTGGGCGGCGTACGTGACGAGGCCGAGATCCGTGGTCACCGCCGCACCTATATCGGCTCGATGCCGGGCAAGATCATCCAGTCGATGCGAAAGGCGAAAACCTCGAACCCGCTGTTCCTCCTGGATGAGATCGACAAGATGGGCGCCGATTTCCGCGGCGATCCGTCGTCGGCGCTGCTTGAGGTCCTCGACCCCGAGCAGAACTCGACCTTCAACGATCACTATCTCGAGGTCGACTACGATCTCTCCAACGTGATGTTCATCACCACCGCGAATACGCTGAATATTCCGGGACCGCTGATGGACCGCATGGAGATCATCCGCATCGCGGGCTACACGGAGAACGAGAAGGTCGAGATCGCGCGCAGGCATCTGATCCCGAACGCCCTCTCCAAGCACGGTC
>NZ_DASSRP010000215.1:0-15966 GCF_035701725.1 Bradyrhizobium sp. | reverse complement strand
CCGCATACCGGATACCGACGGATCGGCCGGAGGCTGATGGTACGTTTTCATGGAGTTCGACCGCGCTCGTCGTCGTTCAAATCCGTGCCGGCAGCCATCAAGGGCTCGGCCTGACTTACTGCGACGTCGCGACGGTCGCTGTCATCAAGGAGCTGCTGACACCTGCCATTCGCAGGCGAGATTGCCTGGATATCGGTGGATGCTGGCTCGCTATGCAGCATGCCGTGCGCAATGTCGGCCGCTCCGGGATTGCGAGTTGCGCCATCTCGGCGGTCGATCTGGCACTCTGGGATCTCAAGGCCCGACTTCTGTCGTTGTCTGTTGCGCGGTTATTGGGCTGCTGCCGCGAGCAGATCCCGGTTTACGGCAGCGGCGGCTTTACGTCTTATTCAGACGATGAGCTGCGTGAGCAGCTCGGGCGCTGGTCGAAAGAGGATGGTTGTCGTTTCGTCAAGATGAAGATTGGCAGCGAACCGGAGCGCGATCCCGCTCGTGCCGAGATCGCGCGTCGCGCGATTGATGATTGCCAGCTCTTCGTCGACGCTAATGGCGCGTTTAGCGCGCGCGAGGCGCTCCGCTTTGCCGAACGATGCCGCGATCTGAACATCCGCTGGTTTGAAGAACCGGTCTCCTCGGATGACATCCGGGGCTTGCAAACTATGCGGAATCGGGTGCCCGCCGGCATGGACGTCGCCGCGGGCGAATACATTTTCACGCTGGACGATGCCCACGCGCTTCTCTCGGGCGGTGCCATCGATGTGCTTCAGGCGGACGTGACGCGTTGCGGCGGCATTACAGGCTTTCTCAAGGTTGCTGCCCTGGCCGAGGCAAACCACATCGATATCTCGGCCCATTGCGCGCCTTCGATGCATCGGCATGTCGCTTGCGCGGCGGCCCGACTTCGTCACATCGAGTGGTTCCATGATCACGTCCGGATCGAACAAATGCTGTTCGATGGCGCGCCCTCCGTCAGACAGGGAGCGATCGCCCCGGACTTCGCACGGCCCGGTCATGGTCTCGCATTCAAGAGCTCCGATGCCGCGCGCTACCTGGTATCGGAGGAGGCGGCATGAAGACCGGAATGACGATCGCCCGGCGCGAACGTGATCCGCTGGCCTCGCTTCGCGCTGCGGTGACCGAGCTCGAACGCAGCTACACGGGCTCAGCGCCGAGGCACGCCGGTTCGCGGTCCATCGGCGCCGCGCCGCGCGAGGCGGATCGGCGCCGTGCCGCCGCTCGGCAGCTTCATTTCGGCGCGGCATTGCTCTCGCTTTCCGTGTTGGCCGACAGCGGAATCGAACACTATCGCGGCTCATTTCAGAATCGCGCAATGTATGTTCCTTTGGGTGTATCGACGCTTACGCTTGCCGCAAGCCTGTTCGGCGCTGTCGATGCACGTGCGCGGTCGCATGCGCTGCGTGATGGTCTTTATGCGCTGGCCGCCGCGACGGGCGCCGTCGGTATTGCCTTTCACGGCTATAATATTTCGAAAAGGCCCGGCGGTCTTTCATGGCTGAATCTGTTCTACGCTGCACCGGTCGGCGCGCCCGCCGCCTTGGCGCTTGCCGGCGCGCTTGGCCGGGGCGCCGAGCGGACGCGGGAGCACCGCTCAACGCTGCTTGGTCGCCCGATAGGTCGAACCTTGAGTCTGGTAACATCCGCCGGCCTGGCCGGAACTGTGGCCGAAGCGGGACTGCTGCACTTCCGCGGCGCGTTTCAAAATCCGGGCATGTATCTTCCCATAGCCGTGCCGCCGCTTGCCGCCGGTCTGCTCGCGGCCAGTGTCATCAGACCGAGCATCGCAATCCGAAGCGCCGCAAAAGCCTGTCTCAAACTGACGGCGCTGGTCGGCTTTGCCGGCGTGGCATTCCATCTTTACGGCATCGCGCGGCAGATGGGCGGCCTTCGCAATTGGAGCCAGAATCTTCTCAACGGACCTCCGTTGCCGGCACCACCGTCTTTCACGGGGCTTGCGCTTTCCGGCCTCGCTGCCCTTTCGCTGACAGACAAGACGAGCGAAACCCATCGAAATGACCGAACGCTATCCCGGCTATAACGTCCTCAACAAGCGCAACTCACCCTCGTGGAACGATCAGACCCGCGCCGTCGTCGATGCGCGTCTCAACGTAGATCCAAACCTTCGCCGATTTTGCGACGACAGAGAATGGAAGACGCTGTGTGCAGTCTGTGCCCAGATCATTCCCCAGAACTCGGACCGACCTGACAAGGTGCCGCTGGCCGCTCTCGTCGATGAGAAGCTTCACAACCGGCGGAGCGATGGCTACCGGGATGCGCGCTTACCCGAATTGACCGCGGCCTGGCGAAAGGGCTTGGCCGCTATCGAGGCCGAAGCATTTTTCGTGGGAAACAAACCATTTTTCGAATTGGCGGACGAGCAGCAACGCGCGCTGTTGTTGAAGGTGCAGCAGGGAGACGTCTCCAGTCTCGCCTGGCTGGACCTGCCGCCCGCCTTGTTTTTCACCGAGCGCATCCTGCATGACATCGTGAGTGCCTATTACGCCCATCCCGTCTCCTGGAATCAAATTGGCTACGGAGGGCCGGCTAGCCCGCGCGGCTATGTCCGGATGAATTTTGATCGTCGCGATCCCTGGGAGGCGGCAGAAGCCGCGCCGGGCAAGGAAGAGGCGGCGCGCCGGGAAAACGAACATGTCCGCTGAAAGGGAGCCCCGCGCCAGCAAAGGCCGCGCGCCCGACGTGTTCAGGCCGGGCGGGTGGGTAGAGATGCGCGAATATTCCGAAGACGAAGCGGTCGACTTTGCGATCGTCGGCACCGGCGCAGGCGGCGGCACACTCGCCTGCAAGCTCGCTGAATACGGATTTTCGGTTGTCGCGTTCGACGCCGGACCGTATTGGCGCCCACTTGAGGATTTTGCATCCGACGAAACGCATCAGTCCAAGCTTTACTGGACCGACGAACGTATCGTCGAGGGTGACAATCCGCTGCAGCTCGGGTCCAACAATTCGGGAAAGAGCGTTGGCGGATCGACCGTGCATTTTGCAATGGTGTCGCTTCGGTTCCGGCCCGAATGGTTCAAGTCCCGCAGCAAGCTCGGCTATGGCGCGGACTGGCCGCTCGATTGGCGCGAGATGTGGGACTACTACGCCGAGGTGGAACAAGCGCTGAAGATCTCGGGTCCGGTGAACTATCCATGGGGACCCAAACGCCCGCGTTATCCCTATCGGGCCCACGAGTTGAACGCGGCCGCGCTGGTGCTGGCGGAGGGTGCCGAAGCGCTTGGTATCGACTGGACCCCGACGCCGCTTGCGACGCTGTCGGCGCCACGCGGCCTGGCTCACCCTTGCGTCTATCGCGGCATGTGCGTGATCGGCTGCTCGACCAATGCCAAGCAAAGCGTGCTCGTGACCTGGTTGCCGCGGGCACTTCAGGCTGGAGCGGAGATTCGTGATCTTGCAATGGTCGGGTCGATCGAACATGACGCCCGAGGCCTCGCCACCGGCGTACATTATGTGCGCGAGGGCCGCTGGCGGTTTCAACGCGCCAAAAACGTGGTGGTGGCCGGCTATTCGATCGAAACGCCGCGGCTGCTGCTCAACTCTGCGAGCGGCAAATTTCCCGATGGGCTCGCCAACTCGTCCGGCCTGGTCGGAAAGAACCTGATGGTTCAGTCAAATCAGGCGGTCTGGGGCACCAGCAATCGCGAGATACGCTCCTATAAGGGGCCGCCGTCGCTGGCCGTCACCGAGCACTGGAACTATGCCGACGAGGGAAAGGATTTTTACGGCGGCTATTGCTACATGAGCCAAGGGCCGCTTCCGATCGTGTGGGCGACGACGCAATCCCGCAAACGCGGGCTCTGGGGTCGAGCGCTGCTCGACGAGATGGAGAAGTACAACCATCAGGTCGGCCTCAAGATCGTCGGCGAAACCCTGCCACAGGAGCGCAACCGGGTTACGCTAGCCGACGAGCGCGACCAATATGGTTTGCGGATCCCCCGCGTCACCTTTTCATTCTGCGACAATGACAAGCGGCTGATCGCTCATTCCCTTAAATTCATGCGGCGGGCGCTTGAGGCTACCGGCACGCGCGATATCTGGGACGAAACCGACGACACTTGCCATCTCAACGGCACCGCGCGGATGGGCAGTCATCCGCAGACCAGCGTCGTCGACGCCGACTGCCGTTGCTGGGATATTCCCAATCTCTGGATCTGCGACGGTTCGGTATTTCCGACGGTCGGAGGCGTGAATCCGTCGCTGACAATCCAGGCCATCGCCTGCCGCACCGCGGATCGTATCCGGGCGATGGCCGATCGCGGCGAACTCTGACGTCACGGCCGGCCTTGGCCGAAAGCGTCAGCGCCAGAACCGGTTTCGGCGCCTCGCAGTCAAGGTACCCAGCGCGAAGAACAACAGCGCTCCCGTGGCCACGGTGACGGCGCGCGCCACTTCACCAGAGATCAACGGCGCATGCGAGGCGGAGATCCGGTCGAAAGATCCATGCATGCGATGAAGCTGCGTTACGGGCCGGTCAAGATTATCCCTGCGTGCCGGCCCAACGCGAGTATGTGTTTGCTGGCCGACGACAGCTTTGCGCGCCAGATAGCGATCAAGCCATGCCGGCGCCACCGTATTGGCCAGGATCGTCGCGAGCGTCTGCCAGCCGAGCCAGTATTCCCGCGCCGAGCCCTCGGCGGCGCGGAAAACCGCATCGGCCACAACTTCCGGCTGGATCGGTTGTCCCATTGGACGCGGTTTGTTGGGAATATGCACCCGTGCCCAATCGAACTGCGGGGTGTTGACGGCCGGCAAATCGACCATGCTCAACACGATTTCGGAGCGGTCATGAAGCAATTCCGCGCGAAGCGCGTCGGTGAAACCGCGAATGGCGTGCTTGGCGCCACAATAGGCCGCTTGAAGTGGAATGCCGCGATAGGCCAGTGCCGAGCCGATTTGAATGATGCGGCCTCGTCGCCGCGGCCTCATCGATTTCAATGCGGCCATGGTGCCGTGCACGAAGCCGAGATAGCAGACCTCCGTCACGCGCCGAAACTCATCGGGGTCGGTGTCGACAACCGTCGAGAACAGGGTCTCCATCGCATCATTGATCCAGATGTCGATCTTGCCCAGCCGTTGCTCGAGCTGCTCGGCCGCCCGGAACACCGCCCCGGCATCGGCAACATCGACGGCTTCCCATTCGGCCTCGGCTCCTATTTCCCGCAGTTCGCGCTGGACGTCTTTGAGCGCGGCTTCGTCACGGGCAATCAGACCGATGCGATCGCCCGCCTTGGCAAAGCGGTGGGCAATTGCGCGGCCGACACCCGCCGAAGCACCGGTGATAATGACAACGCGAGGTGGCTGACTTAAGTGGCGCATGGCGAAAGACCCGAGCTTTCCAGATCAACGAGCCGGTTCGGCGCAGGTTCGGCGGCTTCTCGCAAATTGTATTGTTTGATGTTGGTTGCCCACCTGAGGCGGCAGGGGGTGACTCCGACCTGGCGCAGAAGACCTTGCAACCCCTCGACAACCCGTTCGGCACGAGGTTGTCGCCTATGTCTTAGGTACGTTCCGTTACCCATGTCTCCGGGTCGGACAATGACAGCAATGGCGGAAGGGGTGGGATTCGAACCCACGGTACCCTTGCAGGCACGCCGGTTTTCAAGACCGGTGCCTTAAACCACTCGGCCACCCTTCCATCGGTGGAATATCAAGCACTTAGCTCGTATTCCTGAAACAACAAAGCAGGAAATTGGCACCCGATTCGCATCCCGTACGTTCATGGATGTGCTGATGGCCGCCGCTGCTTTGCCGACGTCCTTCCTAAACAGATGAGCATCGATACGCAACGTGATATCGAGCTTGGGGGCGTCCGAGGCGCTGGCTGGTCGTCACAATAGCGCCGCCGGCGCGGACCGTACGGGCCCGTGAATCTCTCAACCTTGCTTTCAAGGCAGCAGTACGGGCGGGCATGGCTTAGACCGCTGCTTTCCTTCAATCAGGCGACCTGATCGCAGTTGCCGCAAGAAGGACGGACGGAACAAGTCAACGTAAGGCATCAACGGCTTCGGGCGTTATCGAGTTCGTTCGACGCGACCATCCTAACCGTGATCGCGCGTCCTGACTTGGAAAGCAGACGCAACTGTAGGGTTATTCATGAGTATCGCGCGCCGATCATGAATTAAATTCTCAAGACGATGCGCGATGACATTGAGAGTTGCCGCGTCGACAGCACTTTCGTCACCAGTTTCCGTCCTTCGCCGTTCAGTCCTGAGAATATTGGCAATCTCTTCTTCGATGCTGGATAATTCCGTCTCCGAGCCGGCGCCGCGTATTCGCCGGGAAAAACCATAAAGAGTGTCGAGAGGCCCCTCGCGGAACGTGGGCTGACCGACGCCTAGAAACTTCCAGCCAGCGGCAAGAATCGAGGCAATTCCGCCCAGCATCATTGGAGCCAGATAAATGTAGTTACTGTATTCGTCGATGAACCCTTGTTGGGTGCCGTTGTAAAAGGCGGCTGCGCCGGGATGGACAGGAAGATAAGCATCCGCATCCAGGCTTGGTGCGGTGATTTGGGCGAATAAAGGATTCTCGCGCAGCAATTCTCTTCGAACCTTCATGATCGACTGGGCCAAGTTCGTCGCGGTGTCGGAGTTGAGGCTCTTCTTCGCGACGATATACAGCGAAGTTCGCAACGTGGTCACGTCGTCGGCAGGGATGGGAGGGGATCCGCGTAGCGTCCCCTTGGGCACATCGAAACTCTCGTAAGCGTGGTTGGAGTCGGCAATGGCGGCCGCCGACTCGAACCCGATCAGGACCGGTAGCGATTTGGGGCTTTGTGGAAAAAATCCCTTGACCAGCGTCAGGTATTTTTCGGTCAAGGGGACCGCCACGAGCAACGCGGCAACTTGTTTTGATTGAACGGCCTGGCGCGCATCCTGCGGGATTAGATTCTTGAAACTCACTTTGTTGCGCGTCAGGTCGTAAGTCTTGTTCAATACCTCGACGATTCCCGCGTTGGCTTCGCCGCCGAGCACGCCCACCGTTCGGCCCGAAAGTTTCTCGATGCCGTCGATCGACGAGCCGGGCGGTGCGACCAACAGCACCGTTACATGCGCCAGAACGGCGATCGCTTGCGCCTGAGACAAATCGCCGACATCACCGCGAACGACGGCGAGGTCAACCTTTCCCGCAGCGAACGACTTGGCGGATTCGACGGCGTTGCCGGTATCCACGACCTTCAACCGTACCGGGGCGCCGTCAGTAACGAGCTGGCTCGCGATCGACGACATGGCCCTGGCGGCCTCTCCATCGGCAGAGCCAACCGCGACCGTTAACGTCACCGGATATGTGAACCAACGATATCCCAGCAGGCCGGCGCCGGCACAAAAAGCCACAATGCCAAGGAGCAAAGCCGCCCGAAGCCAGATTGGCACCCTCGTCGAACTCATAAATCTGCTCCTTCCGGTGATCGCTCCAGCGTGAAGAGCGATAGATGAATTTGCGGAGCCCCACTGGCCAAGCAGGCGGCCGCCACATGTTGGCGGCTCGCGGGTGAAAAATGAGCTCTGATCTCGGCGTTATAAATGAAGCCTGATTCATCACGGGCGTTAGCTTCACGGTTCCGCGATTCAGCGCATCTTGCGGTGCTCGAACGGGGAGAGTTTGATCTAGCTCAATGGCTTATGTGGCCCGCGACCACTGCGACGAAAAGTCACTTCTAATCGCGGCTGCATGAGGACATTGTGCAACCGGACGGTGATCGCGTGACCGGCAGGAGCAGGGTCCATGGACGATTTCATCGCGCGTGCCAATATCGATCATTTCCTCGAGCTGTTAGCCAAAGACGACATCGCGCCCCACACCAGATCGACCATCACCAAGCTGTTGATCGAGGAAGAGGACAAACTCGGGCTCGCTCTGGCGCAACTCGAGTTTGCTGAAGAGCGGGTCGCAGCCTGTCGAGATCACATGAGCCGATTGGCTCGCCTTTGTGAGCGTTTTGAAATTGGCTCAGCCGCTCGGGCGCAGGCTGACAAACTGCTCATCGAATTCGGTGCTACGCTGGGGCTCGTGGAAAGCGTCTGCGCTCGAAGGCGCAAAAACTTGCAAGCCAGAGCGCTTTAAAAACGACTTGGCTGCCGCGTCTGTATTTCAGGGGCTACGAACGTCGGCCGTTGGTGATTACCAGGGAGAGGCCCGCTGCCTGCCTGGCTCGTGCCCTCTCGCAGCCATTGCCGCCGCAGCCTGACTCGTATCTCAGATCAAGCAGGGCGATCGCGCAATGCGATCACATCTCAACTTTGAGCAAACATCGCACTACCGGGGCGCGGATAACGATTGGTCACGCTCCCCGACGTCGCCGATAGCATCGCTTCAAAGCGTGATCGTCGCAGTTGACGTAGATCAATGTCTCGCATTGCAGCGCGGCTTGTATGAGGGCTGGCGCGAGTGAGGCGGGAGGAGTGCGATGGGAACTCCAAATTTGCCGATGTCCAGCTTGGCAGCTTCGGCGATGGAATACGTGGTCGATGCGGCTCAGCGAAGCGTGCTGTTCCTCGATGTTATGCGTCAACGCGGCGACCAATATCGCGAGCACCTCGCGCAGACGGCGCCTCACGTATTGCAATATGCCGCCGAGCTGATCGTCGATGGTCGAACGCTGGACGAACCGGTCAACTACGCGTTGGTTCGCATCATTCCGCCGAAAGGCGTCGAGATCGATTCCGAACGGCGACCGTTTATCGTGGTCGATCCGCGCGCGGGCCACGGCCCGGGAATTGGCGGCTTCAAGGCGGACAGCGAAATTGGTGTGGCGATGAAGGCTGGCCACCCCTGCTATTTCGTCGGCTTCCTGCCAGAACCGATGCCGGGTCAAACCATTGAGCGGATCGCACGGGCCGAAGCCAGATTCATCGAGAAAGTCATCAGCCTGCATCCCAAGGCGGATGGCAAACCATGTGTGATCGGCAATTGTCAGGCCGGCTGGGCGATCATGATTTTGGCTTCGTTGCGGCCGGAGCTGTTCGGCCCGCTGATCATCGCCGGTGCGCCGCTGGCTTACTGGGCGGGCGTGCATGGTAAATATCCGATGCGCTATTCTGGAGGTCTCTTGGGAGGAAGCTGGCTCACAGCGTTGGCCAGCGATCTTGGCGCTGGCAAGTTCGACGGCGCGTGGCTGGTGCAGAATTTCGAAGGCCAAAATCCGTCAAACACGTTGTGGGCCAAGCAGTACAACGTCTATTCCAAGGTCGACACCGAGGCCGACCGTTACCTCGACTTCGAGCGCTGGTGGGGCGGCCACGTCAATCTGAACGCCGAAGAGATTCAGTTTATCGTCGATGAACTCTTCATCGGCAATAATCTTGCCGCCGGTAAGATCGAAATGTCCGACGGACAAAAGGTCGACTTGCGCAATATCAGGTCTCCGATCGTGGTATTCTGCTCCGAGGGCGACAACATCACGCCGCCGCAGCAGGCGCTGGACTGGATCCTGGATTGCTATGCAGATGTCGACGAGATCAGGGCCTACGGCCAGACGATCGTCTATACGGTTCACCAAAGCGTTGGTCATCTTGGCATTTTCGTCTCCGGCGGAGTCGCCAAGAAAGAGCACGCAGAATTCTCGAGCAATATCGATCTGATCGATGTGCTGCCGCCGGGTCTCTATGAGGCGACCTTCGAGGCCAAGAATGAAGAGACTGCAAGCTCGGATCTTGTTGTTGGCCAGTGGGTGATGCGCTGCGAGCCGCGGACGCTCGACGACATTAAGGCGATGGGCGGAAATTCCCCGGCAGACGAGCGGCGCTTTGCCACCGCCAAGCGCGTCTCGGAACTCAACCTCGCGGCTTACCGGAAATTCCTCCAGCCCTGGATCAGGACCATGGTGACGCCGCAAGCGGCGAAGCTGATGCAGGAGCTGCATCCGCTGCGGCTTCAGTATGAGGCCTTCAGCAGCAAAAATCCATGGATGGGTGCGGTGAAGCCGGCTGCCGAGGCGATCGAGGACAAGCGCAAGCCGGTGTCCGGCGACAATCCGTTCCTCGCGTTTCAGGAGTTGATATCCAAACAAATCGTGCATGCACTCGATAGCTGGCGCGACGCGCAGGAGGCGGTCAGCGAGACGGTCTTCCTGAATCTCTATGGTTCGCCTTTGTTGCAGGCGTCGCTGGGAATCGATCCGAGGTCGGAGCCGTCACGCCGGCGCGAAATGTCCGCCGAGCATCGCGCGTTACTCGAGAAGCGAATTGCCGAGCTGAAAGCCAAGATCGGCGAGGGTGGCCTTCGCGAAGCAGCGATCCGCGGCCTGCTTTATATCGGGTCGGCGCGCGGTATGGTCGATGAGCGCAGCATCGAGGCGCTGCGCCAGGTCCGTCGCGACTATGGCGGTCCGCGGTCGACGCTCGCCGAGTTCAAGATGCTGGTGCGTGATCAGTTCTTCATGCTGATCCTGGATCAGGAAGGCGCGCTGGCTGCAATTCCGAAAATGCTGCCCGATAGTCTCGATCAGCGACGAGGAGCCTTCTCCGCGATGCGTTCGGTGCTCTCAGCAGCCGGCGAAATCACCGGCGAACGTGCGCGCCGCCTGCAGCAGCTCGAGGGACTGTTCGGCCTTGATGCAAAACAGGAGAGGGGGGCTCTTGTCGCCCCTTTCGATCCGAAGGCGAAAGCCTCGTAACCGCAATAGCTATTATCGGGAGCAACGTTATGTCGGCCGATGCCACGCGTGCGCAATTTCCCAGCAAGTATGAGCGGCTGATCGCGGCCGCCAAAGCCGTGCCGCCGGTCCCTACCATCGTCGTGCATCCCTGCGATGAGAGCTCGCTGCGCGGAGCGGTCGACAGTGCCCAGGCCGGAATTATCCGACCGATCCTGGTCGGGCCGGAAGCAAAAATCAGGAATACAGCCAAGAACGTCGGCCTCGATATCTCGAATTTTGAGGTCGTCAACGTGGCGCACAGTGAGGAAGCCGCCGCCAAAGGCGTCGAGCTCATTCAGGCCGCCAAGGGTGAAATGCTGATGAAGGGCAGTCTGCACACCGACGAGCTGATGCGCGCCGTGACGGTCAAAGTGGGCGGGCTGCGCACCGATCGGCGCATCAGCCACGTCTTCGTGATGGATGTGCCGGCCTATGCCGAAACGCTGTTCGTGACCGATGCCGCGATTAACATCTTCCCCGATCTCGACGCCAAGCGCGACATCATCCAGAACGCCATCGATCTCTACAACGAGGCCGGTTTCGGTAGCTTGCCGCGCGTTGCCATCCTCTCGGCGGTCGAAACCGTCACCACCAAAATTCCCTCGACGATCGATGCGGCGGCGCTCTGCAAGATGGCCGACCGCGGTCAGATCACGGGCGGCGTGCTCGACGGACCGCTGGCCTTCGACAACGCCATTGATGTCGAAGCAGCGCGGATCAAGGGCATAAAGTCCGAGGTCGCCGGTCGGGCGCAGATCCTGGTCGTTCCCGATCTCGAATCCGGCAACATGCTGGCCAAGAACCTCGCTTACTTTGCCAAGGCGGATGGCGCCGGCATCGTGCTCGGCGCGAGGGTGCCGATCGTATTGACGTCGCGCGCCGATACGCCGCGCGCCCGGATGGCATCCTGTGCGGTGGCCTCGCTCCATGCCCATGCGAGACGCCGAAAAGCTCCAGCCGTCGCCGCGTGAGCGCCATGGAAAACATCCTCGTTGTCAATGCCGGTTCTTCAAGCGTCAAATTCCAGGTCTTCTCGATCGAGGCAGGAGGAAGGCTAAGGCGGCGCATCAAGGGCCAAATCGATGGCATCGGCAGTCGCCCGCGCCTGAAGGCGAACGGCGCGGCGGGCGAATCTCTGATCGACCGCGCCTATGCAGCCGAGACGATCTCAACGGTTCCGGCCGCGATGGCGGTTGCCGGCGAATGGTTGCGCAGCGAACATCAGATCCATCCCGTCGCGGTCGGTCATCGCGTCGTACATGGTGGGCCGGACTACGACAAGCCGGTCCTGATTGACCATCGCATCATCGCCAACCTGGAACGCTACGTCGGCCTGGCGCCGCTGCACCAACCGCACAATCTGGCGCCGATCCGTTCGATTCTTGCCGGCTTCCCGGCATTACCACAGGTTGCCTGCTTCGACACCGCCTTCCATCGCACGCATGGCGCGCTCGCCGACCATTATGCGATTCCGCATGAACTCTATACGGAAGGCGTGCGGCGCTATGGATTTCACGGATTGTCGTATGAGTACATCGCGAGCGCACTCGAGCAGATCGCGCCCGACATCGCCAAGGGCAGGGTGATCGTCGCTCATCTCGGCAGCGGTGCGTCGATGTGCGCGCTTCATCGCGGACAGAGCGTCGAAAGCACCATGGGGTTTACCGCGTTGGATGGGCTGCCGATGGGAACGCGGCCCGGTCAGCTCGATCCCGGCGTCGTGCTTTTCCTGATCTCCGAAAAGGGGATGTCGGCATCGAACGTACAGAATTTCCTTTATCGCGAATGTGGATTGAAAGGTCTTTCCGGCCTCAGCAACGACATGCGCGAACTGGAGGCAAGTGCAGATCCGAAGGCGAAGCTGGCCATCGACTATTTCGTCTACCGGATCGGTCTCAATGCCGGGATGCTGGCGGCGGCTTTGCAGGGCCTGGACGCTTTCGTCTTCACCGCCGGCATCGGCGAGAACTCCGCAACCATTCGCGCGCGCGTGGTCGATCAGCTCGGATGGCTCGGCGCCAGTCTCGACCCCGTGGAAAATGGCCGGCACGCGCGGCTGATATCACGCACCGGCAGCCGTATTCCGGTCTACGTCGTGCCGACCGATGAAGAGCTGATGATCGCGCAGCACACCCTGTCGCTTCTGAGGAAGCGGCCGTCCGCCAACCCAAAGGAGAAAGTGGCATGATCCCCATCTTTCCCGACACGAAGGTTGCCCTGAAGGGTAAGAAAGGCCTCATCGTCGGCATCGCCAACGATCAGTCGATCGCCTGGGGGTGCGCCAGGGCGTTTCGCGCGCTCGGCGCCGAACTCGCGGTCACCTATCTCAACGACCGCGCCAGGAAGTTCGTCGAGCCGCTGGCGCAGGCCCTGGAAGCACCGCTCTTCATGCCGCTTGATGTCATGGTTGAGGGACAGACCGAGCAGGTGTTCGAGCGGATCGCGAAGGAGTGGGGCCAGCTCGATTTCCTGCTGCACTCGATCGCGTTCTCGCCAAAAGAGGCGTTGCATGGACGTGTGGTCGACGTCGGCCGCGAGGGCTTCCTCAAGACCATGGAAGTGTCCTGCTGGTCGTTTCTGCGGATGGCCCATCTCGCCGAGCCGTTGATGAAGAACGGCGGCACCCTGTTCACCATGACCTATTATGGCAGCCAGATGGTAGTTGAGAACTACAACATCATGGGCGTGGCGAAAGCGGCGCTGGAGTCGGCCGTTCGTTACGCGGCTGCGGAGCTGGGCCCGAAGGGGATCCGCGTGCACGCGATCTCGCCCGGTCCGCTTGCCACGCGCGCTGCGTCGGGTATTCCCGAGTTCGACGAGCTGATGGACAAAGCGCAGTCCAAGGCACCGTCGCGCAGACTGGTTAGCATCGAGGATGTCGGCAATGCCACCGCATTTCTGGCGCTCGACGGCGCCAAGCTGATCACTGGCGGGGTCCTCTATATCGACGGCGGCTACCACGTGATCGACTAAGCGCCGCCATCCTGCGTCCGATTCTCAGCGGTAGTGCAGAGCGATCAAGTCGGCGATGCAGGCCGGTTTCGCGCCGCCTTCGATCTCGATCACGAGCTGATAGTTCACGCGCAGGCCGTCCGGCGGCACGTCTTCGGCGCGCGCAACCGTGACCCGACCGCGTAGCTTCGACCCGGCAGGGACCGGCGCCAGATAGCGGATGCGGTCGGCCCCATAATTGAGCGTGCTGCGCAGGCCCTTTAATCCGATCACCGATCGAATGAACAGCGGCGCAAGTGCGAGCGACAGCAAGCCGTGCGCGATGGTCTTGCCGCCCGGCATTTCCTGCTTCGCGCGCTCCTGGTCAACGTGGATCCATTGCTCATCGCAGGTCGCTTCCGCAAAACGATTGATGCGATCCTGGGTCACTTCAATCCAGTCGCTGACGCCGATTTCGCTGCCGACCGCGGCTTTGATTTCATCGAAACTACTGAAAATTCGCATTGCCGACGGCCTAGAGCTGCATTTCCGGAACTTTGTTCGAAACGACCAATTCGGCGTCCGTTACTGCCAGAATGTCGCCGACGCGGACGCCAGGCGCGATCTCCAACAGCGTCGCCTTGCCATCAACGAAGCCGATCACGGCAAGATCGGTCACCACCAGATCCACCGGCCGCGCCGATGTGAGCGGCAAGGTACACTGCCTGACAATCTTCGATTTGCCTTTGGCTGCGTGCTGCATGGCAACGATCACGCGCCTGGCACCGCTGACCAGATCCATTGCGCCGCCCATGCCGGGCACCATCTTGCCAGGTATCATCCAGTTTGCGAGACGGCCGCGCGCATCGACTTGCAAGCCGCCGAGCACAGTGACGTCGACGTGGCCGCCACGGATCAGTCCGAAGGACATCGCGCTGTCGAAGGTGCTCGCGCCGGGCAGGGCGCTGATCGGCCGGCCGCCCGCATCCGTCAGCAGAGGATGTTCCAATCCCTGCTCGGGAATGGGTCCGGTGCCGATCAGCCCGTTCTCCGACTGGAAGAATACTTTGAGATCGGCTCGGACATAGTTGGCCACCAGCGTCGGGATTCCGATGCCGAGGTTCACGAGATTGCCGGGGCGAAGCTCCTGCGCAACGCGACGGGCAATGATCTCTTGCGCGTCCATCGTTCACCCGTTCGGATTCGTGATGAGATAGTCGACCAACGGCGCCGGCGTCATAACGTGATCCGGCGCGATGACGCCCACGGGAACGATGTGCTCGGCAGTCACGATCACGGTATCCGCGGCCATCGCCATGACCGGATTGAAATTGCGTGCGGTCAGTGCGTAAGCGAGGTTGCCGAGATAGTCGGCCAGGAAGGCGTGCACGAACGCGAACTGCGCTCGCAGCGCAGTTTCGAGCAGGAACAGCCGGCCATCGATCTCGATCTGGCGCTTGCCTTCGGCGACCAGCGTCCCGACGCCTGTTGGCGTGAGAACCCCTCCGAGCCCGCAGCCACCCGCACGAATCCGCTCGGCGAAGGTTCCCTGCGGAATGAGATCGACTGCAACCTGGTTGGCCAGCATCTGCTGTTGTGCCTTCGGATTGAGACCGATATGCGTCGCCGTCAGACGCGAGACCAGCGCGGCGTCGAACAGCTTGCCGACACCCTTTCCCGGCGTCGCCGCGTCATTGCAGACGATGGCAAGATTGGCCTTCCTCTGCCGAACCAGCTCGTCGAGTAGGCGCTCTGGCGTTCCAACGCCCATGAAGCCGCCGACCATGATGCTCGCGCCCGGCGGAATCATCGCAACAGCATCTTCGACGGAAACGGCCTTCATGGCGCAAGCTCCGCGGTTCGACGGTCGCATGTTGGCCAGCCGAACAGACGGTGTCTTGATTTGCATCAACGAAACGCGACCTGGCATTTTCGGTCGATGTGGGAGCTGCCAGGCCGCAAGGCCGCCGGTCCGCAGAACCTGTTGATCAGGATCAATGATCGGCGAGTCGTTGGCGCCTGAAATTCCGCCATGCTGGTGCAAAAGCTCATAGGCACCGCTGTGGCGGTGCTCGCTCTCAGTCTTGCGGTCGGAGGAACCGTCTTGATCGTGAAGCGCGTCTTCGCGACCTATCCGCTCGGAATCAAGGGCGACCGTCTTGAGGTCGTCGCCCAGGACTGCTCGCAAATCGGTTGGCCCTTTGGATGCGACTGGCAACGGCAGGAGGCAACGCCAGAGCCAAAGAAGCCTTCAAGATTCGGGCACCGAGGCAAACGTCTGCGCTGCCACAATTTCGGTAATTGCTGATAGATGCCGAAGGGACGAGTCGTCCTGGTCGGTCAGACGCTCGCGCCGTTTC
>NZ_DASSRP010000214.1:0-10308 GCF_035701725.1 Bradyrhizobium sp. | reverse complement strand
AGAGCGTACCCCCTCACCCTGACCCTCTCCCCATGGGAGAGGGAGCCCGCCCCCGTCGCCGAGACCAGATCTTCACGCCTTGTCGTAGGTCATGCCGCGTTCGAGCCGGCGCGCGGCCAAGGTCGAGGGAAACAGGATCGCGAAGTAGATCAGCGCGACGATGGTATAGACCTCGAGCGGCCGGTAGGTGTCGGCGTTGATCAGGGTGGCGTTGTAGACGAGGTCCGGCACCGCGATGACAGACACCAGCGAGGTGTTCTTGAGCTGCGTCACCGACTGGTTGACGTAAGGCGCGAGCATCGGCTTGAGCGCCTGCGGAATGATCACGAGCCGGAGCAGCCGCCACGGCCGCAAACCGAGCGCGCGCGCGGCATCCCACTGCCCGCGCGGCACGCTTTCGATCGAGCCGCGCACGATCTCGGCATAGAACGCGCCGCCATAGAGCGACAACACCGTCATCGCGGCGACATGCGCCGGGATGTTGACGCCGATCACGACCGGAAAGGCGTAGTAGAACCAGATGATCTGCACCAAAAGCGGCGTGCAGCGAAACGTTTCGATATAGGCAATCAAAAGCCAGTCGATCACGGGATAGCGCCGCAAGCGAAGAATGCCGACGATGAGGCCGATGATTGTGCCGAGCACAATGGTAGCGACCGTGTAGGTCAGCGTCCAGCCGATCCCGAGCCAGAACAGATGGCTGTATTTGGCGAGGATGCCGAAATCCCAGACGTAGTTCATTGCGGCACCTGCGCAAGATCGGGCATGAATCGCCAGCTCCGCATCAGATGTACCGGCCCGGCGAAAACGCCGCGACATCGAATGTCGGCGTATCGCCTGCGATCATCGCCGCAATCGCCGAGCCGGTCGCAGGCCCCGTGGTGAAGCCGATATGCTGGTTGCCGAAGGCGAGCCAGAGGCCCTGGTGTCGCGGCGCTTTTCCAATCATCGGCAGACTGTCCGGCAAAGTGGGGCGCGCGCCGCGCCAGGGCTCGCCTACCGGTGCGCCGAATTCGACCACCTCGCGCGCCATCGGCACCACCATGTCGAGCTGAACGAACGACGACGGCGCGTCGCGGTCGGTGAGCTCGACGCCGGAGGTGACGCGAATGCCATTTTCCATCGGCGTCACCAGGAAATTTCCATCGGCATCATGAATCGGACGTTGCAAGCTCCGTGCCGGGTTCGGCGTGAATTCGCGGTGATAGCCGCGCTCGACCGCAAGCGGGACGCGGTAGCCGAGCGGCCGCAGGATATCCGCTGACCACGGCCCGAGCGCGACGACGACGTGACGCGCGGCGATCGCGCCGTCCGCAAGCACGACGCGCCAGCCATCGCCGACCGGTTCGATCGACCTGATGTCGGACTGGCGTATTTCGCCGCCCGCACCGGCGAACATCCGCGCATAGGCCTTGGTCACGTTGCCCGGCGAGTCCACCGAAGCGGTCTGGGTATGAAGCAAGCCGGTCTTGTAGAGCGGCACGATGTTCGGCTCGAGCGCCGAAATCGCCTGACGGTCGAGCAGTTCGCTCTTGATGCCGAACTCGGCCAGAAAAGCCTGTTCTTGTTTGGCGGATTCGGTGGCCTCACTGCGCCAGGCCTTGAGCCAGCCGGTCTCACGAATACGATTTGCCGCGCCGGCTTTCACGATCCATTCGCGGTGCAGTTTCAGCGAGGCGCCGATCAGGCCATGCAGCGCGGCGGCGCGCGGCCGCATGCGCGACGGCATCGTGTTGCCGAGAAAGCGCGCGACCCAGTCGAGGTTCTTCATCACCCAGAGCGGGTCCCAGCGCAGCGCCGCGCTGGAGTTGCCGAGATAGGACGGCAGCGCGCGCCACAGCGACGGCTGGTTGAGCGGCCGGATCGAACCTGACGAGAGAATGCCGGCATTGCCATATGACGTTTCGCTGCCGGGCTCGCGGCGATCGATCACGACGACCGAGAGGCCGCGTTGCCGCGCCGCGATGCCGGCCGAGACGCCGACGATGCCCGCGCCGAGCACGGCGACGTCGACCGTTCTACCCGTCAAACCATCCGACATTCACCGCTGCCCTTATAAGAGTGTGAGCCCGCCATCGACCGGCAGCGCCGCACCGGTCACATGCGAGGCTTCGGCGGACAAAAGGAAGGCGATCACGGCCGCGACCTCATCGGGCTCGGCCAATCGCGACAGCGGATTGGCGCTTGCGACCTTCTGCCAGGCGCTCGCATCGAGCGCGCCGGTCAGGCCCGCATCCTTGCGCGTGAAGCCGGGCATCACGACGTTGGCGGTCGCGCCTGAAGCGGCAAGTTCGATCGCCAGACACTTCACCAGCACTTCGAGCGCAGCCTTCGCCGAGCCGGAGCCCGGATAGCTCAAATCGGGCGTGAAGCGATGGGCGGCGAAACTCGAAACCGCGACGACTCTGGCCTGCGGCCGCTTCAGGTCGACGAGCGCCGCGCTCGTCATTTCGTGAAAGCTCGCAGCCATCACTGCAAAGGCGCGCTCGAGCCCTTCGCGCGGCAGCTCGGCAAAACCGCGGCGGTCGGCGAAGCCGGCAGCATGCACGATATAATCGACGGGGCCGAATGTGTCGCGCGCCGCGCTAACGAGCGCCGAGGCGGTGCCGGCCTTCGCGAGGTCGCCGGTCAAGGTGCCGACTTTGGCGCCGGCCTTTTCGCATTCGGCCGCGACGCTCTTCAGGCGCGCAAGCCCGGCTGCGTCGCTGCCCTGCCCGTGCAGCATCAGGCCGACATCAGATTTCGCCAGCCGGCGCGCCACCGCGGCGCCAATGCCGGAACCCGCCCCCGTAATCACAGCAACGCGCAAAATGCCCCTCGTGCGCCTATTTTCACCCGTGGCGACTATAGGTCCTGACGCCTTGAATGCAACAGACCGGGCCGATGCCCTCGCATCAGACCGCGGATTTGGCGGGCTGCGGCGCCGCGCTTCCCCAGTGAAACAGTTTTTCGATGAAAATGATCACCGGCGGCGTCAGCAGCGCGACATACATATTGTCGATGCCGAAGGGATCGCCCGACAGATACCAGGCCGTGGTGGTGGCGGCCGCGCCCAGAAGGCCGAGCGTCGCCCCGCGATTGCTGGCAAAGAACGGCAGATAGAAGCCGATCATCGCGACGATCGAAATCGACAGCCGAAGCGCCCGCGTGAAGAACGACAATTGCAGCAACCCCGGCGCGAAAAACACGAAGATCAGCGGGATGAAGCCGATGAAGACCGACATCAGGCGCGTGGCGCGGAATTCCTGCTCCGGCGTCGGCTTGAAATACGGCGCGTAGAAATCCCGCACCACCAGCGACGAGATCGCAAGCGCCACCGTCGAGACGCCGACGAAGATCGAGGCCACCAGCGAGATCGAGACGAAGGCGGCCCACCCGACATTCATGCTCTGGATAAAGACCGGAAGCGCGAACAGGCTCTTCATGTCCGGATAGAGATATTTGGCGCAGACGCCGATCAATCCGAGCGCAATGCTGACCGGCACGCTCAAGGCGCCCGCGATATAGGTTGCCTGGCGCGCCGCCGCCGCGCTCTTGGTCGAGGCGACCGCCTGGATGATGAACTGGGTGGAAAAGATCGCGCCGATATTGCCGATGAAGAAGGCGATGATCGTGGAGAGGCCGATATGACCGTCCCATGAAAAATAGAACGGCGGCAGGCTCGCCGCGACCGGCGCGATGCCCTTGGTCAGATAGAGCGCGACGCCGAGCACGACGAACACGCCGACATATTTGACGGCACAGTGGATCATCGACACGTAGGCGACGCTCTTGAAACCGCCGAGCGCGAAATAGAAGGTGCTGACGCCGGCGATGATGAAGGCCGCGGTGGTCAGGTCCACCTTGAGGATGGTGGCGAGCGAGGCCGCGCCGCTGACGTAATTTCCGAGATTCACCATCAACAGCGCATAGATCATGATCAGCGAGACCACGAGCTCGGTGGAACGGCCGAAGCGCTGCGCGATCATGCCGGAAATGGTGTACTCGCCCGAGTTATAAAGCTTCTTCGCCAGGAAGAAGCCGAACAGCGGAAAAGCGATCGCCGCGCTCAGCACCGCCCACGCCGCCGCCATGCCATGCTCGAACGCCGCCTGCGCCACCCCGATGGTCGACTTGGCGCCGATGAATTCCGACATCAAGAGAATGCCGACCACGATCGCCGGCACCGAACGGCCGCCGACCATGAATTCCGCAGAGGTCTTGCTGCGCAATCGCACGGTCAGCCATGACGTGAGCGCGATATAGAGAACGATCGTGACGACGATCACGCCGGTATCGAAATAGCCGAACGATTGCATCCTGGATGCCTCCTCCTCAATTTTCTTGACCTGAAGCTCCGGTTGACCCGGATGTTTGATCAGGCCGCGAGCGCGCGCATTTCCGCGTAGAGATCGGACTTGCCCTCAAAGCCGATTCCCGGCAGCTCCGGCATGGTGATGTGACCGTCGATCACCTTCACCCCGTCGGGAAAACCGCCATAGGGCTGGAACAGGTCGGGGTAGCTTTCGTTGCCGCCAAGTCCGAGACCGGCGGCGATATTGAGCGACATCTGGTGGCCGCCATGCGGAATGCAGCGCCGCGGCGACCAGCCGTGGCTGCGCAGCACCTCCAGCGTGCGCTCATATTCGACGAGGCCGTAGGACAGCGCGCAGTCGAACTGCAGCCAGTCGCGGTCGGCGCGCATGCCGCCATAACGGATCAGGTTGCGCGCATCCTGGTGACTGAACAGGTTTTCGCCGGTCGCCATCGGGCCGGGATAATATTCCGATAGCGTCGCCTGCAGGTGATAATCCAGGGGATCGCCGGCTTCCTCGTACCAGAACAGCGGATAATCGCGCAGCATCTTGGCATAGGCGATCGCGGTATCCAGATCGAAGCGGCCGTTGGCGTCGACGGCAAGCCGCGCATTTGCGCCGATCTCCTGCAGCACGGCTTCGATCCGCGCGCGGTCTTCCTCGATCGGCGCGCCGCCGATCTTCATCTTGACGACGTTGTAGCCGCGATCGAGATAGGAGCGCATCTCGGCGCGCAAGGCGTTGTTGTCCTTGCCCCGATAATAGTAGCCGCCCGCCGCATAGACGAACACGCGGGGATTTGCCGTCATGCCGTGACGCTCGGCGAGCAGTTGAAACAGCGGCTTGCCGGCGATCTTGGCGGTGGCGTCCCACACCGCCATGTCGATGGTGCCGACCGCGACCGAACGCTCGCCGTGACCGCCCGGCTTCTCGTTGCTCATCATCGCGGCCCAGACCTTGTGCGGGTCGAGATTGGTGCCGGCTTGATCGAGCAGGCTCTCCGGCTTGGCGTCGAGGATGCGGCCGGCGAACCGTTCGCGGATCAGGCCGCCCTGGCCGTAGCGGCCGTTCGAGTTGAAGCCGTAGCCGACGACGCGCTTGCCGTCCCGCACCGCATCGGTCACCACGGCGACGAGGCTCGAGGTCATCTTCGTGAAATCGATATAGGCGTTGCGGATCGGCGATGAGATCGGCTTGGTGATCTCGCGCACTTCAACGATACGAACCGACATGAATTCTCCTGTTTGACGTTTCCGCCCCCTTTGCACCGGGCGCTTTTATTCAAAGTGAGCCGCCGCCGCACATCACGATTTGCTGGCCGGTGATGGCGCCGGCATCCGGACCGACCAGAAAGGCCGTGAGCGCGGCGACTTCATCGGGCCGGATGAAGCGGCCGATCGGCGGCATCCTGGGCGGCGTGGCGGCGCGCGCCGGGTCCATCAGCATCGCCGTTTCGGTCGCGCCGGGTGCGATGACGTTGACGGTGACGCCCTTGGGTGCGAGCTCAATCGCCCATGAGCGCGCCATGCCGACGAGCGCGGCCTTGACCGCGGCATATTGGCTGCGGCCCGCCGCACCGGCCGCCGTGCGGCTGCCGATCAGCACCATGCGGCCACCCGCGCTCATCCGCGGCAGCAGCGAATTGGCCAGCACCGCCGCCACTTCGACATGCAGGCGCCACATCGCCTCGCCGTCCTCGGGATTGAGCGCGCCAAGCGGCGCCGTGCGCATGAAGCCCGCGGCGTGAACCACGGCGCTGACGCCATCGAGTTCGTCGAGCACCGCGCCCAGGCGATCAAAGTCGGTGAGGTCGACCGCGACCTGGCGGAAATGCGCCGGCGAATGTTCGGCGCGCGCCTTGTCGAGGCCGACGACGTCCCAGCCATCGGCGAACAGGCGCGAGGCGATCGCCTGCCCGATGCCCGACGCAGCGCCGGTGACGACCGCGCGCCGCGCAGCCGCCTCTCTCCCCGCTTCTGCCTCCCGGCTTGCCATCACCGCCTCAGGCCGCGGCGCGCTTGGAAAGCCCGGCATGCGCGAGCGCGGCGCGGATCGCCTCGAGCTGCTGCGCGTTCGGCGCATGCGTCGGCGGCCGCACCGTGCCGTCGCGCAGGATCCCCGCGAGCGCCATCGCCGCCTTCATGCGGCCATGCGCTTCACCGGTCGGCTCGCCGCCGCCATAGACGACATCCTTCAGCGGCGTGATCAGCGACTGGATGCGCATCGCCTCGTGCAGGTTGCCGGCCTTCACCGCCTTGAGCAGGTCATAGATCAGCCCGGGAATCAGCGAGGCAAAGCCGACCAGCGCCCCGTCGATGCCCTGCACCATCGAAGCCAAGAGGTATTCGTCGTGGCAGGTGAGCAGCGCCTTGCTGGCATCGGCGGCGCGAATTTCCTGGATGTCGCGGGCATATTTGTTCATCTCGCGCTCGCCCATCTTGAAGGCGGCGACATGCGGCAGCCTGGCAAGCTCGGCCAGCAGCGCCGAGGAGTAGGAGCCGCGCGTCCACGCCGGATAGATATGGACGATCAGAGGCAGCGCGGTCGCTTCGCCGATCGCGTTGAAATAGTCGATGCAGTGCTCGGGCAGAAAACCGAAGCGCAGCCAGTGATGCGGAGGCATGATGTCGAGGCCGGTGGCGCCGGCATCCTTGGCCCATTTGGCCTGCTCGACCGCATCCTTGATGCCTTCGCAAACCACCGAGGAAATCACCGGGCACTTGCCCTCGACGGCGCGCGCGGTAATCCGCGTCACCTCGGCGCGCTCGCGCGGCGTCAGCGAGAACACCTCGCCGGTATGGCCGTTGGTCATCAGCGCCACGATGCCGGGCTGGGCCGCGAGCCATTGCGAGAAGCGGCGCAGCTCGCCCTCATCGATGCTGAAATCGGCATTGAAAGGCACGGCGATGGCGGGAATGATTCCATCGAAATTCATTTTTGACACTCTTACCTCCTCGTTCGTTCAGGACATCGTTCGTTCATGCGTAAAGCCGCCGGAGCTTTGCAGCGCGCGCGACAGCGCTTTCGCCGCCTGCATCACCGCGCCGGCGCCCGCCGCTTCGAAAGCTTTCAGCTCGGTCTGGAACGCCGGCGCCGCGATGCTGAGCCCGGCGAGCGGAACGCCATCGGGATCGAGAATCGGTGCCGCGATCACATAGAGGCCGGAAACCGTTTCCTGATCGGAGATGGCATAGCCGCGCCGCTTGACCTGCTCGAGCCGCTTGAGCAGCGCCTCGAGGTTGGTCTCGGTGGTCGCGGTCAGTTGCCGGCGCGGTTGCGCTTCCAGCACCGCGATCTGATCGGGCCGTGAGAGCCATGCCAGGATGGCGTGGCCGATCGCCGTCGAGTAGGCGGGAACGCGGCTGCCGATCCTGATATCGACCCCGAGCCGCGCCAGTCCGGCCTGGATGCGCTCGACATAAAGCACGTCGGCGCCCTCGAGCACGCCGATCGAGGCGGCCTCGTTGATCTCGCCGACCAGTCCGCGCAGAATCGGCCGCGCACGGGTGCGCAGGTCTGAGCGCGCGATCGCGTTGAAGCCGAGATCGAGCACCTTCAGCGCCAGGCGGAACTTGCGGCTGTCGGCAACGCGATCGACATAGCCGATCTCGACCAGCGTGTTGAGAAAGCGGAACGCGGTCGCGTTGTCGATGCCGGCGAGCCGCGCCACTTCGGCCATCGTCAGCTCGGGCTCCTGCGCGGTGAAGGCCTCGAGCACGCGAAATCCCTTGGCGAGCGACTGCACCGTGTTCTTTTCCGAAACGGCATTTTTCGCAAGACCGGCGCGCTTGGCGGTAACCCCGCCCTTTTCGGCGGCAGCGGCCGCGGCGCCCTTCTTGCCCCGCGCGGCGCGCGACGTGCCGGCAATCCTGCCCGCTTCGGCATGCGAATAATTATTCGAATTTTTCCGGGGCGAAGAGGCCATCGTTTTCGGGCTCGTCAAAAAGTTCGGATAGCGAACTAAAGTTCGTAAAATAGAATACCCGCCAGCGCATCGCCCGTCAAGAAACGACATCACTCATCAGAAACGACCGGCGACCTCACGCGCCGCGGCGGGCCCGCTTGGGCAGCCAGCCGCTTGTTTTGTTGGCATCGCGCATCCTTCATCTCGCCTCGCGCGTGCCGAAACCCAGCCATGCCATTTCGTCGAGGCAACCTAGGGCGGCACCGCCACGCCCGATTTGCCGGCGAACTGCAAGGGGATTTGCGTTGCGGCGAAATGGTTCCACCGGCCGCACATCGAAGCTTGCGGATTACCAATCGGCAAACGAGGAACGCAGGCGGCGCTTGCCGGTTGGTTCCCGCGATCATGAACGGATTTCAGGAGCCACCCATGAAGAACAAACTTCTCGTTTCGACAGTTGTCGCGGCTTCGCTGCTCGCGGCGCCTGTTGCCTTCGCGCAAACCTCGGCACCCCCGGATTCGACGGGACCCTCAACCGCTGAGACCAGCAGGGCGCCGGCCCCCCATCATGCCATGCGCCATCATGGCATGAGCCGTCATGCCATGGCGTCGACGCACAAGCGCGGCACGACCATCGGCATGGGTTCGGGCGCGCGCGCCCGGCCGGGCGGCGAGTCGGTCTCCCGCAAGCCTGCGGGGGACTAGTCGCGCAAGTAGCGTTGTAAGTAGCGTTTGAGCAGCGTGAGACGCCCCGAGGTCGAACGGCCTCGGGGCGCATGCATGCGCGAGCTTTGACTTCGTTAAGGCAAGACCAGTAATCCTGCCGCGACCAGCATCGCCGCGAGCGCGGACAGCCCGAGCGACCAGTGGATCCCGATCAGGCTGCCGATGAAGCCGACCGAGATGCCGCTGAAGGTGCGAAGACCGAGGCTTGCCATGTTGAACAAGCCGATGACGCGGCCGCGCTTATCGGGCGGTGCATCGAGCTGCACCAGGCTCTGCGCCATCGCGTTGAAGGACAGTTCGAGAAAGCCGGCGGCGAGCAGGAAACCAAGCGCCCACCAGTAGGCGTTTGCGAAGGAAAACACCGTCAGCGCGCCGCCCCACAATAGCGCCAGGATCATCGCGGTGCGCGGCTTCGGCGGCAACAAACCGCCGCCTTCCAGGATCAGGCCGGCCAGAAGTCCGCCGGCCGCATCCGCCGCCAGCAGCATGCTGTAGGCCAGGCCCGGATCACCGTGCTGGAGGTCGGCAGCGAAGTTCGGCATCTGCGAGCTATAGGCGTTACCGACGAAGAATGACGCCGCACCCGAAAGCACCACCATCGACACGATGGTCGAATGCCCCTTGATCTCGCGCATGGTCGCGATGATGTCGTTGAGCCCGCGCACCGCGCGGCGCGGCGCCGCCACCGCGGCCTTGCGAAACTTCGGCCCGTAGGGCGCAGCGATCAGCCATATCACCAGCGGCAGATAGAACATGGTGTTGAGAATGATGCCGCCGGTGGCGCCGAGGGCGAGCAGAACCGCCGCGCCGACCGCGGGTCCCGCCAGCACGGCGAGATAGCGCGCCATGGCGTTGAGCCGCACCGCGCTTTCGAGTTCGGCGGGACCGACGATGTCATAGAGCAGCATCTGGTTCGGTGTTTGCCACAACACACCGGCGCAACCGTGAATGATCAGGATCGCCATCGCCTGCCACATCTGCAGACTGTCGGTATAGAAGAAATAGCCCCAGGCCAGCGATGCGATGATGAACAGCGCCATGCCGCACTGGATGACACGGCGTGAGTCGAAGCGATCGGCCAGCGCGCCGGAGGCGACCGAAAACAAGAGAAACGGCAGCCAATGCGCGACCACGGCAAAGCCGCCGAGCGCCGGCGAGTGAAATTTCTGGAATACGACCCAGTAGCTGATCACGTGCTCGATGTTGTCGGCCATCATCGCGAGCACGTAGGTGGTGAACTGCGCGCGAAAGCCGGAATGGCGCATCGCCGCAAAGGATCGCATTTTCGGCGCCGGGGGTTGGCCCCCTGTTGGTGTGCCGTCGTTCATGATCTGGAATTCCTGAAAATTGCGAGGCGCGAGTGCAAACCGACCGACGTTCGAA
>NZ_DASSRP010000213.1:0-5499 GCF_035701725.1 Bradyrhizobium sp. | reverse complement strand
CCGTCCCTCGTCTTTCGAATGGTCTCATGGTGAGCGATGCTCTCGCCTTTGCCGACACGCGTGAGAATGTCGCGTAGCTCGGCCAGCTTCTCGGGCGGAACGAGGAGGTCGATGTGTTCGCCGATAGCCTCGATGGCGGTATAGCCGAACAGCCGCTCGGCCGCCGGGTTCCAGCCGGTGATGGTGCCGTCGAGCGCCTTGGTGATGATAGCGTCGTTGGAGGATTCGACGACCGAACTGAACAGGCGCTCCCGTTCGCGGTGACGCTGTTGTTCGGAAGCGCTTTCGCGCCGCAGGGCGTAAAGCAGTCGGGAGAGCCGCGCCTGCAGATTGATGTTTTGCAGCAGCAGTGCACCGAGCACGAAACACGCCGCGAACAGTCCATAAACACGGCCAATATAGAAGCCGAAGTCGAACCGACCCTGGTTGAGCAAGGCCGATGAGCTCACGTCGAGCAGCCAGGCGTACACGACCACCATGATCCAGATATCGAGGACAGAGTGAGGCCGTCGCTGCCAGAGCAGGACCAGCGCCGCGAAATTGATGCCCCACACGACAAGGCCCGCCTTGAAGATTGCGGGCCCATAGCCTTTCTCGGTGAGAAGCACCGGCAGGAACTGGTGAAGCTCCGTGACCATGTAGATAACGGCGCCAATGGCCGCGAAGACGCCGATCACGCTCGCGACGATCGCACCGCCGACCGATCCCTTGATCTTGCCGCCGCCGTCCTTGTCCTTGAGCCATGCATAGCCGATGACAAAGAGCGGAAAGCCGCCGTGCCAGGCCATGTAGATCCAGGCCGTGGATTGCTGCCCGGCGTTAAAGAACCCGGTAGGGGTCACAAGGTTCGGGAAGGTGAGGGCGTGAACCACCGCTGCAAGCGCGGTAAAGAGATAGCCCGAGGCAAGCAGCAGCAGCGCCCGCGATCGCAGCAGTGAAAATTGCGAGAGCAACAGTGTCGTGGTGATCAGATCATTGATCGCCAGCGCCGATTGATAACTGGCAACGAAAGCCGGAACCGGCGGCAGCTGTTCGCGCGCGAAGGGAATGGTTGCCACGAAGAAAACCGCCGATGCAATAACGACGCCAAGGGCAATCTTGCGGTCGCTACTGGTGGCAGGCAGGGTCGATAGAAAGATATTGCGGTCGTCGCCTGCTTCCACCTTTGTCTCCTGCCTCTCTTCCGGTAGCGCCGTTCTGAAGTTCCTGCACTACAGGCGGCGAGCTCGATCAGGATAGTCTGCCCTGCCTGCGACTTTTCGAAGTTCGTGAAAGCGGGTGCTGCAACGGAACACGAACGCAACCCTGGCACTGAGGTATGGAACTTGCGTCCGTCCGCGGCAACGCACCGGAGCGAAGCGGCAGGCGACCAAGGCGAGCATATTGTCCCTATTGCCGTTCGGAGGGAATGGCCGCAGCGATTTTTCCTGGCAGACCCGGCAGAAGCGGCGAACTGGACAGGCAGCCGTCGACCACGGCCAGCAGTTCCGACGGCTTGAACGGTTTTTGCAGGCTCGAGACCGCCCCAAGCCGCGTCGCCATGTGCAGGAAGTCCGGGGCGTGTTCCGAAGCAAGGCTGAATTGTTGCCCTGAAATCACGATGACGGGCATCTGCGGCCGCGATCGATGCACCTGCTTCATGGTCTCAAAGCCGTCCATTCCCGGCATGAAGATATCGACGATGAGCAGGTCGAAGCTCTGCTTTTCGATGAGCTGCAAGCCGGTGCGACTATTGTCGACGGTCTCGACGATATGTGCTGCGCGCTCAAGCAGGATCTTGATGGTGGCAAGAACCGCCCGGTCGTCATCGATGACGAGAATGCTCGCCATGGACTTCCTCTTGGATCGAGCTCTTTTCGAGGGGATCGTCCGCTCAACCAAGGGTTACATATTTCTTGATTCCGGCCAAGTCCGGCCCGCCGCCAAGCCTTTGATTGGTTGACGCGAACTTACCGGATCGCCCGCAAATCGATGGTCTTAACGGCAACTGGCGAGAGGTTCCCGCCGCGGAAATTCAACCCGGGGATTTACAAGCCGCACGAAAACGCCCCGGCGAACCGGGGCGTTGAATGGAGACGTGGGGTTGAGGGCTCAACAGCCCTACGAACGCCTTACGCACCCTTTACGAACCCTTGGGGTTGATCTCGGTATAGCCGCCCTTGGCATCCCACTTATAGACGACGTAGTCGATCTGCTTGATGTCGCCCTTGGCGTCGAACTCAAGCTTGCCGATCACGGTATCCCAGGAGCCGGCCTTGATCGTATCCATGACCTTCTTCGGGTCCATGGTGCCGGCCTTCGCCACCGCCTGCGTCCACACCTGCATCGCGGCGTAGGTGTAGAGAGTATAGCCTTCGGGGTCGATATTGCTCGACTTGAACTTCTCGACGATCGCCTTCGCGGTCGGCTTGTTGCGCGGGTCGGGGCCGAAGGTGAACAGCGTGCCTTCGCCGGCCGGTCCGGTGATGGAGGCGAATTCCTTGTCGGCGAGCGCGTCGCCGGCCATCAGCACGGTCTGCATTCCCTGGTCGCGCATCTGGCGCACGATCAGGCCGGATTCCTGATGGTAGCCGCCGACATAGACCAGATCGATGTTCTCGCGCTTCATGCGCGAGACGATCGCGGTGAAGTCCTTGTCGCCCTTGTTGTAGGACTCGAACATCTTCTCCTGGAAGCCGGCCTTGTTCAGCGCCTTCTTGGTTTCGTCGGCCAGTCCCTTGCCGTAGGTGGTCTTGTCATTGAGGATGGCGACGTTCTTGCCCTTGTAGAATTTCGCGATGTAGTCAGCCGCGACCAGCCCTTGCTGATCGTCGCGACCGCAGACGCGTGCCACGTTCCAAAGCTTGCGCTCGGTGAACAGCGGATTGGTCGAGGCAGGGGTGATCTGGAGCACGTTGCCGTCGGCGTAGGCTTCCGAGGCCGGGATCGATGATGACGAGCAGTAGTGCCCCATCACGAACGGGATCTTGGAGCTGGCGAACTTCTCCGCGACCGAGCGGGCCTGCTTCGGATCGCAGGCGTCGTCGCCGACTTCCAGAGCGAGTTTCTTTCCGAGTACGCCGCCGGCGGCGTTGACGTCGTTGACGGCCATTTCGGCGCCGTTCTTCATCTGACGGCCAAACGCGGATTCGCCGCCCGTCATCGGGCCCGCCACGCCGACGGTGACGTTTTGCGCAAACGCTGCCGTCGACAAGGCCAGCGATGCGCCAATTGCCAGGCCAAGGAGCTTGATTGATTTCATGAGAGATCCTCTCGGGTAGTTCGCCATGGGATTTCCCCGGCAGGCGGCCGGGTAAAGCTGGTATCGCGGCATTGTCGGCTGATTTTGCGGCGAAGTCATCGGGAAATTTAGGGCAGACGGGGCGGCGATTTGCCCTTTTTGCGTCGTGCTAATGCCGGCCGCCTTCAAGATAGGCGGCGCGGATTTCCGGGCGCTGCAGCAGTTCCGCACCCGTTCCCTGGAGCGTAATCAGGCCGTTGACCATGACGTAACCGCGGTGGGCAAGCTTGAGCGCGTGGTTGGCGTTCTGTTCGACGATCAGGACAGTGAGGCCGTCCTGGCGGTTGAGCGTGCGGATCGCATCGAAGATCTGACGGGCAATCAGCGGCGCCAGGCCGAGCGAGGGCTCGTCGAGCAGGAGCAGGCGGGGACGGCTCATCAGCGCGCGGCCGATCGCCAGCATCTGCTGCTCGCCGCCGGAGAGCGTGCCGCCGCGCTGGGTCAGCCGCTCCTTCAGCCGCGGAAATAGCGTCAGCACCCGATCGAGGCCGCCTTGCCGCTCGGTTTCAGTCGAGTCGGTGGCGTCGGCTCCCATTTGCAGGTTTTCCGCCACGCTCATCCGCGGAAATATCCGGCGGCCTTCCGGCGATTGCGCGATGCGCAGCCGCGCGATCTCGTGGGTCGGGACGGCCGTGATGTCGCGGCCGTCGAACAGGATCTGGCCGGCCTTGGCTTTGGGCCTGCCGAAGATCGTCATCATCAGCGTCGATTTTCCGGCGCCGTTAGCGCCGATCAGTGCGACGATTTCGCCCGCAGCGATTTCGAGGTCGACACCCTTGAGCGCCTCGATCTTGCCGTAGGCGGCGCGAAGGCCGCGGATCGCAAGCAAAGGCGAGGCGGGCGGCGGCGTCATGCGCCGCTCTCCATGACGGCGGCGGCTTCCTCTTCGTCGGCACCGAGATAGGCGGCGATCACCTTTGGATTGTCTCGCACATCCTGCGGCGCGCCTTCGGCGATCCTCACGCCGTAATCCATCACCACGATATGATCGGAGATTTCCATCACCACCGACATGTCGTGCTCGATCAGAAGGATCGATGTGCCCTGGTCGCGGATCGAGAGCAAGAGTTCGCTCAAAGCTGCGCTCTCGCGCGCATTCAGACCGGCCGCCGGTTCATCGAGACAAAGCAGCGCCGGCTCGGTGCACATCGCGCGCGCGATCTCCAGACGCCGCTGGTCGCCATAGGGCAGATTGCCCGCAGCTTCGTCGGCGCGCTCGATGAGGCCGATCCGCGTCAACCATTGCTTGGCCTGATCGATCGCCTGGTTCTCGGCGGCGCGATAGGATGGCGCACCGATCAGGCCGAGGAACGTGAAGCCTGATGCCAGCATCAGCGCATTATGCTGGGCGACCATCAGGTTTTCGAGCGCGGTCATGCCGGGAAACAAACGGATGTTCTGAAAGGTTCGCGCCACTTTCGCCTGCTTCGAAATCCGGAAATCATTCAGCCGCTCGAGGGCGAAGTTGCGGCCGTCGTCGTGCGTCAGCCCGATCGCACCCGCGGTCGGTTTGTAGAAGCCGGTGATGCAATTGAAGACGGTGGTCTTGCCGGCGCCGTTCGGGCCGATCAACGCGGTGATCTTGTGGCGTTCGGCGGCAAAGGAGAGATTGTTGACGGCGACGACGCCGCCAAAGCGCATGGTCAGGCCTTCGACGGCAAGGATGGTGTCGCCGGTCATCCTCGTCCTTCCCTGGCGAGTTCGGAAGAGATTGCCGTGCTTTGCCGCAGGAAAACCGTCGGCGCACGATGACCGATCAGGCCGCGCGGCCGCCAGATCATCAGCAGCACCATCGCCATGCCGAACACCAGCATGCGGTATTGGTCGAAACCACGAAACAGCTCGAAGCCGCCAATCAGGGTGAGAGCCGCGAGCGCGACGCCAAGCTGCGAACCCATGCCGCCAAGCACGACGATGGCGAGCACCAGCGCCGATTCCTGGAAGGTGAAGGATTCCGGGCTGATGAAACCTTGCCGCGTGGCAAAGAACGCGCCGGCAAAGCCGCCGAACATCGCCCCGGTTGCGAACGCGGTCAGCTTGGTCGTGGTGATGTTGATGCCAAGTGCGCGGCAGGCGACTTCATCCTCGCGCAAGGCTTCCCAGGCACGGCCGATCGGCAACCGCCGCAGGCGGATGGTCACCCAATTGGTCAAAAGCGCGAGCGCGAGGATCAGGTAGAACAGAAACACGATGCGCTGGGTCGGCGAGAATTCGAAGCC
>NZ_DASSRP010000212.1:0-3108 GCF_035701725.1 Bradyrhizobium sp. | reverse complement strand
ATGCAGATGCGGCGCCGGTGTAATCCGCTCGCCGACAAAGCCCGCACCGATCAGGCCGGAGACGCCGATGCCGAGAATGGTCAGCGCAAGCCCGGTCGCGACCTGGTTGACCGCAAGCCCCAGCGCCATGGATGCGAAGATCAGCGACATCAACATGCCGGCGATGATGCCGCAGATCGCGCCGACAATGATCGACCCGGTAAGCCACGCACCGCCGAAGGCGCAGGCCGCGCCGACGATCATCATGCCTTCGACGCCGAGGTTGAGCACGCCGGAACGCTCGGTCACGAGTTCGCCCGTGGCCGCGATCAACAGCGGCGTCGAGGCCGCCAGCACCGACAGAATGATGGGTTCAAGCAGTTCCACTTGGCACCTGTGGCGAAGAGGAAATCAGCCGGATCCGGTACAGAATGAGGGAATCGCAGGCGAGCACGTAGAACAGCAGAATACCCTGAAAAACCTTGGTAACGTCGAGGGGTATCTTCATTGCGATCTGGGCCTGTTCGCCGCCGATGAAGGTCAGCGCGAGGAAAAGCCCTGCAATTAATATTCCAACCGGGTTCAGTCGCCCGAGGAAAGCGACGATGATCGCGGTGAATCCGTAGCCGGGGGAGAAGCCCGGCTGAAGATGGCCGACCGGGCCCGCGACCTCGATGATTCCGGCAAGGCCGGCAAGTGCGCCGGAGATCGCGAATGTCAGCAGGATCAGTTGCCTTGAGTTGAAGCCGCCGAAGCGCGCGGCGCGCGGCGCGGCGCCGACGACGCGGATTTCAAAGCCCTTGATGGTGCGGCCGATCAGGATAGCGGCGGCAATGACGACGAGCACGGCGAAAAGGGCGCCGAGGTGCAGCCGGCCGCCTTCGACCAGCGTTGGTACGGTGGCGACGGAATCGAACTCGGCGGTGGTCGGAAAATTGAAGCCATTCGGATCGCGCCAGGGACCGCGCACGAGATAATCGAGGAAGAGATCGGCGACATAGACCAGCATCAGACTGGTCAGGATTTCGCTGGCGCCGAACCTCACCTTGCAGATCGCCGGGATCATCGCATAAAGCGCGCCGCCGGCCGCGCCCATCGCCAGCATCGCCGGCAGCACCCATGGGCCGACATCGGTGCCGTGGGTTTTCACCGCGAGCCAGCTTCCGGCGACGGCGCCGATCAGAAACTGTCCTTCCGCGCCGATATTCCAGACATTGGCGAGATAGCAGAGTGAGAGCCCCACCGCGATCATCACCAGCGGCGTAGCCTTTACCGCGATTTCCTGCAGCGAATAGCTGTCGGTGAGCGGGTCGATGAAATAGACCCAGAGCGCAAGCAGCGGATTTTTGCCGAGAATGGCGAACAGAATGACCATGGTCAGAATCGTCAGTCCGATCGCGATCAGGGGGGAGACCAAAGCAATGGTATTCGAGCGTTCGGTGCGTTTTTCAAGCACGAGCTGCATGCGCCGCCTCCGTGTGCTCGAGGCCGCTTCCGCCCATCAGGAGCCCGAGTTTCTCGCGCGTGGCCTCCTTGGTCGGCATCGCTTCGGACAGCCGGCCATGGAACATCACCGCGATCCGGTCGCTGATCTCGGCGAGTTCGTCGAGATCCTGGCTGGTGACGAGCACGGCCGCTCCGGCGGCGGCAAGATCGAGCAGCGCCTGGCGGATCACGGCCGCGGCGCCCGCATCGACGCCCCAGGTCGGCTGGCTGACGACGAGCACCGCGGGATTGCGCAGGATCTCGCGTCCGACCACGAACTTCTGCAGGTTGCCGCCGGAAAGCGAGGCGGCTTCCGGATCGCGCTTGGCCTTGCGGACGTCGAAGGCCTTGGTGGCGCGGTCGACCGTCGACAGCGTTGCCGGCGTATCGATGAAGCCGAATTTCACCATGCCCGACGCCGCATGGCCGGTCAGAAGCGCGTTCTCCGACAATTTCATGCGCGGCGCGGTGCCGTGGCCGAGCCGTTCTTCCGGCACAAAGGCCGCGCCGAGCTTGCGCCGCTGCGTGATAGTGAGATGGCCGGCCGCGATGCCTTCGATCACCACGGTGCCTGGATCGTTCGACCGACGCTCACCGGACAAGGCTGAAAAGAACTCATCCTGGCCGTTGCCGGCAACGCCGGCGATGCCGAGGATTTCGCCGCCGCGCAGTTCGAGCGAGATGTTTTGCAAGCGGACGCCGTGGGGATCGTCCGGCTCGATACAGAGATTGTTGACGACCAGCCGCGGCACCGTGATCGTGCGCTGTGCCGAAGCTTTGACTTCCTTGATCTCGGTGCCGACCATCATTCGCGCCAGCGAGGCTGCGGTTTCGGCTCTCGGATTGCACGTCGCGACTTTCTTGCCTAGCCGTAGAATGGTCGCGGTGTCGCACAGCCGCTTCACCTCCTCCAGTTTGTGCGAGATGTAGAGGATGGCGCGGCCCTCCTGTTTCAATCGCTCCAGCACGATGAAAAGCTGATCGGCTTCCTGCGGCGTGAGCACCGCGGTCGGCTCGTCGAGGATCAGGAACTTCGGGTTCTGCATCAGCGCGCGCACGATTTCGATGCGCTGCCGTTCACCGACCGACAGTTGCCAGACCTCGCGACGCGGATCGAGCGGCAGGCCGTAGGTGCGCGAGACTTGTTCGAGTCGCGCCGACATATCCTTGAAGGATTCCTTGCCGTCGAGTCCGAGCGCGACGTTCTCGGCCACCGTCAGGTTGTCGAACAGCGAGAAGTGCTGGAACACCATGCCGATGCCGCGGCTGCGTGCTTCGGACGGCCCGGTCAGCACCATGCGCTGGCCTTCCCAGCGCATCTCGCCTTCGCTCGGTTGGATCAGGCCATAGATGGTTTTGACCAGCGTCGACTTGCCGGCGCCGTTCTCGCCCAGAAGCGCATGGATTTCTTTCGGCCAGACCTCGATGTCGATGGAATCATTGGCCAGAAATGTGCCGTAGCGCTTGGTCAATCCAATGGTCTGCAAGAGCGGCGTGGCGCCGGGATGCGGGCTGGCGGGCGTCGAATCTGACATTCGGGTCCAGAGTGCGAAAGTGGCTGGCTTGATACTGTGCCAGTTTAAGCGCCAGCGTAAGTGGTGAAAAAGCGTCAGTCGTTGCCCAAGGCTTTGGCAATCACGACCT
>NZ_DASSRP010000211.1:0-2399 GCF_035701725.1 Bradyrhizobium sp. | reverse complement strand
CCGTGTTCTTGGCCTACGCGCTGACTGCGGTGGCGTGGACGCCGACGGTGCCGCTGACGGATGCCTATGCGCTCCGCGGCGTGGTGCAGTACGGCCTTAACTACGGACCCGTGCGGCTATGGGGATCTGCCGCCTTCATTGTCAGTGCGCTCGCCGGCGGTTGGCTTGCCGACCAGATTGCGGCCACGCATCTGATCTGGATCATCACTGCCGTGGCGGCGATCGGGGCCCTGGTCAGTCTTGGTTTGCAGCCATTGGATGGACGCAAGGCAAAGGCGACGGTGACACACGGTTCGACGGCCTTGCTGCGCGATCCCGCTTTTCTGGCGATCATCGTCACGTCCGCATTGATTCAAGGCAGCCATTCCGCACTTTACATCTTCGGTTCCATCACCTGGCAGCTCGCAGGTCTCGGCGGATTGACGATCGCGGCGCTGTGGGCGCTCGGCGTCATCGTCGAGATCGTGGTCTTTGCGCTGTCGCCGCGCTTCACGCTGCAGCCGGCCACGCTGGTCGTGATCGGAGGGATTGGTGCGGTGGCGCGCTGGCTGATCACGGCGCAGGAGCCGCCGGTCGCAGTACTCGCCGTCGTTCAGCTTGCGCACGGCGTGAGCTTTGCGATGACGCAACTCGGCACCATAGGATTGATGGTCAAGCACGTGCCGATGCCGATGGTGACGCGGGCGCAAGGCTATCTCGCCGCGTGCAGCGGCATCGTCGCCTCCCTCGCCTCGATCGTCTCCGGCCTGATCTATGCGCGCTACGGCGAGTGCGTCTATTACGCGATGGCTGCGATGGCGCTTTTGGGCGCGGCCATCATGTGGGCCGCGTGGAAACATCTCGAGGCTTACCCCCAGAGCGCAGGCTCGGGCGGGTAGACCAGACTGCCGTCGTAGCGCAGGCCGCCATCGCGGTCTCGCGCCAGCAGAAGCGGGCCGTCAAGATCGACAAAGCGCGCCTGTTGCGCGATCAGCATCGCGGGCGCCATCGCGAGCGACGTCGCCACCATGCAGCCGACCATGATGTCGAAGCCTTGCGCTTTTGCCGCATCCGCCATCGCGAGCGCCTCCGTCAGTCCGCCGGTCTTGTCGAGTTTGATATTGACCGCGTCGTAGCGTCCGCGAAGGCCGTCCAGGGAAGCGCGATCATGCACGCTCTCGTCGGCGCAGACGGCAACCGGCCGCCTGATCTGCGCCAACGCCACATCCTGGCCCGCGGGCAGGGGCTGTTCGACCAGCGTAACGCCGGCTCCCGCGCAGGCCGCGAGATTTTGTTCGAGATTGGCCTCGGTCCAGGCCTCGTTGGCGTCGACGATTAGTTCGGAGTCGGGCGCGGCCTTGCGCACGGCGGCGATTCTCATCTCATCGCCGTCGCCACCGAGCTTGATCTTGAGCAGCGGCCGGTGCGCGGCTTTCGCGGTCGCCGCCGCCATCGCCTCCGGCGTTCCCAGCGAGATCGTAAAGGTGGTGACGCGCGGGAGGGGAACAGTGCGTCCCAGAAGATCCCAGATTCGCTGGCCTGCTTGTTTGGCCTCAAGTTCGAGCAGGGCGCAATCCAGTGCATTGCGGGCGGCCGATGCCGGCATCGCGGATTGCAAGGCCTGCCGGTCAAGTCCGCGGGCGATGGCATCCGTCATGCCAAGGATGGCCGAAAGCGTTGCTTCAGGCGTCTCGCCGTAGCGGGGATAAGGAACGCATTCGCCGCGGCCGATCGCTTCGCCGTGAGCAACTTCCGCCACGACCACGACCGCTTCGGTCTTGGCGCCGCGGCTGATGGTGAAACTGCCTTCGATTGGCCAATGTTCGATTCTCGCCTCAAGCATTGGCACTTTGCTGGAAGTCATTCTAATATCTAGCCGTTTGTCAGCGCGCCGGATCGCGCGCCCTATGCTAGACATATTATCAGGGCGTATCCGGATTTTCCCCTTCAAGCGGCATCTGAAGAAAAGGCTCAAGGAGCTGGAATCGTGAGCGGCGACCCGACACTGGAGCGTATCGCAAAGGGAGGCGCACTGGCGCTGTGCGCGGCCGGTCCCTGGACCGCACGCTTTGCCTCCGAGCTTGAGCAGATGGTTGCCGATGCCGAACGGCTGAAGGGAAAGGCGGCCAACATCTTGATCGACGTGTCGCAGATTTCCAAGCTCGATACCTTCGGCGCCTGGTTGATCGAGCGGCTGCGCCGCAGCCTGACCCAGGGCGGCATCGAGGCCAAGATCGCAGGCCTGTCGGCGGATTATTCCACGCTCGTCGAGGAGGTGCGCCGCGTGAAGGCCGCGCCCGCCGTGGAGCGGGCGCAGGTCACCGTCACAGGCATGCTTGCCCAGGTCGGCCGCAGCGTCGCCGGCATCGGTGAGACGTTTGTCGGCCTGATCGACATGCTCGGCGCCGTGCTCGCGGCCG
>NZ_DASSRP010000210.1:0-4011 GCF_035701725.1 Bradyrhizobium sp. | reverse complement strand
AGCAACTGCCTCGAAGACGTCAGGCCTTCGTCGACCACGATGGCGTTCTCCGGCAGTGCCTCGACCACCTGTAACGTCAGATAATCCGGATCGATCGGCGCGCGCTCGCCGCGTTTGGCGAGTTGCTCGACCAGTGCCGCGCGGCGCGCGGTCCAGTTGTTCGAGGCCAGCGCCGCAATCCCCTTCTTGGCCTTGGCTTCCAGAGCGGCGCCGCCTTTGGCCTTCAGCAAGGGAACCAGCGCCCGCAGCGTCTCCTTCACATCGGCCTTGAGCGCAACCTCCGCACCATAGTTCTTGGCGAGGTCCCAATCGACGAGCCCGAACTGCACGATCGGCAATCCTTCAGGCAATGGATCGGTCTCGCTATGCACCGACATGCGCAGGGGGTCGGCGCCCAGCGCGATCAGGAGGTCGTAGGGCGCAAGCACATCACGGACCTGAGGCTGCGAACGCGACAGCGCGCCCATGAAGCACGGACTTTCGGAGAGGAAATGCGCGCCGTACGGCACCGATTGCTGAAACGCCGGACAGCCGAGCGCCTCGGCGAGTTGCGCCGCTTCCTGCAATGCGTCGCTCTTGACGATTTCATCGCCGGCGATGATGACGGGACGCTCCGCCTTGAGAAGGCGTGCCGTCAGCGCCTGCAACGCCTCATCGGAAGGCTTGACGCGCGCATCGACCCGGGTCGAGCGGCCGAGGTCGATACCTGCTTCGGAATTGAGGATATCTCCGGGTAACGAAATGAAAACTGGACCGGTCGGCGGGGTGGTCGCGATCTTGGCGGCGCGTCGCACGATCCGCGGCAGATCTTCCAACCGCGTGACTTCGACGGCCCATTTCACCAGCGGCTCGGCCATCCGCACCAGCGGCCCGTAGAGCAGCGGCTCCATCAGGCCATGGCCCTGCTCCTGCTGGCCGGCGGTCAGGATCATCGGCGTACCGGTGAACTGGGCGTTGTAGAGCGAGCCCATGGCATTGCCCAATCCTGGAGCAACGTGAACGTTGCAAGCGACCAGCCGCCCCGAGGCGCGGCTGTAGCCATCGGCGATCGCCACCACGAGGCTCTCCTGCATCGCCATCACGTAAGTGAGATCGGGATGATCCTTCAGGGCGTGCATGATCGGCAATTCGGTGGTGCCGGGATTGCCGAACAGGTGTGTGATGCCTTCATCCTTGAGCAACGCCAGGAACGCCGAGCGCCCGGTAATGCGATTTTTCATATTTCCTCCACGCTCGCGGCTCTTGTCGTTGTAGCTCGCATCATGATCAACTTTGCTTGTCCAAGGCAAGGAAGTGCTCTCATGGCTGCCTTGCACGCTTGCCGACGGTCAGACCTGTTCACCTACCGTCATGTTCGTATGAATATATCCTCCTAGCCCTCACCTCGCCGCATCCAACAAATAATCAATCTCAGGGAGAAAAGAATGAGCATGCGCACGCACAAGCCGTTTCCAAAAATGATCGAGCGATTTCTTTATGGCGCGATGGCCGCCACCTTCAGCGCATCGCTGGCTGCCGCGCAGACGCCGCTGGCGCCGGTGCTGTCGAGCAAGCCGCAGGTGACGCCGCCGAAGAACGACGCCGCGCTGAAAGCGCTGACACCGGTGCCGGCGAAAATGTTGCTCAATCCACCCGAGAGCGACTGGCTGATGTGGCGCCGCACCTATGATGCCTGGGGCTACAGTCCGCTGAAGCAAATCAATACCGACAATGTGAAGAACCTGACGGTCGCCTGGACCTGGGCGATGACCGCGGGCGCCACCGAAACCACACCGCTCGTCCATGACGGCGTGCTGTTCCTCTACAACTGGCTCGACAAGGTGCAGGCGCTCGATGCCACCAATGGCGAATTGCTGTGGGAGTACAAGCGCGACATCCCGCTGGAAATCCCGCGCCAGAACGGCAACAACGCCGCCAAGCGCAACATGGCGATGGTCGATGACAAGCTGATCGTGGCGACGTCGGATGCCCACATCGTCGCGCTGGACATGAAGACCGGCAAGGTGATCTGGGATCACGAGACCGAGGACTACAAGAAAGGCTGGCGTTATACCGGCGGACCGCTGGTTGCGGCCGGCGTCATCGTGCAAGGCATGAGCGGCTGCGGCAACGCCATGCCGGGCGGCTGCTTCATAACCGGCCACGACATCAACACCGGCAAGGAACTCTGGCGCTTCCACACCATTGCGCAGCCCGGCGAGCCCGGCGGCGATAGCTGGAACGGCCTGCCGCTGGAGAAGCGGTTCGGCGCCTCGACCTGGAACTCGGGCAGCTACGACCCCGACACCGACACGCTGTTCCTAGGCGTCGGCCAGCCCTATCCGCACGTTGCCGAAATCGGCGGCCTGCTGCCGAAGAAGGACGGCGCCAACAACGATGCGCTCTACACCGATGCGACGCTCGCCCTCGACCCGCATACCGGCAAGCTGAAGTGGCATTACCAGCACCTGCCGAACGACACTTGGGACCTCGACTACGCCTATGAGCGCGTACTGGTCGATCTTCCGGTCGAGGGCAAGACGCGCAAGGCGATGGTGACCGTCGGCAAGCTCGGCATCATCGAGGTGCTCGATCGCACCAACGGCCAGTGGCTGTGGTCGAAGCAGACGGTGTACCAGAACGTCATCAAGGCGATCGATCCGAAGACCGGCGCCAAGACCATCAACGAAGAAACCGTCCCGCACATCGGCAAGACCACGACCAACTGTCCGGCTGATCCCGGCAGCCGCGGCTGGCCCGCGACCGCCTATAGCCCGCGCACGCACATGCTGTACATTCCGCTCAACGAGTATTGCTCCGACACCACCCCGATTCCGATCGAGGAAGGCAAGAGCTACACCGGCGGCAGTCGCGCGATCTTCGCGCGCGGACAGGTGCCTGGCAGCGACGGCAAGATCGGCCGCATGGACGGCATCGATCTGTTCACGCAGAAGGCGGCGTGGTCGGATCGCACCCGGGCGCCGCAGACCGGCGCCGCAGTTGCTACCGGCGGCGGCCTGGTGTTTGCGGGCGCACTCGATCGCTACTTCCGCGCCTATGACGACAAGACCGGCAAGGTCTTGTGGCAGGCGCGCACCTCCAACATCGTCAACTCGTTCCCGATCACCTATTCGGTGAAGGGACGGCAGTATGTTGCGGTTGCCGTCGGCAACGGCTCCAGCCATGCCCGCTCGCTCGCCTCGCTGACCCCGGAAATCGGGATCCCCGATGGCGGCTCGGCGTTGTTCGTGTTCGCTCTTCCAGAAAGGCAGTAAGTAACCGATGCCGCGATTCCCGTTCCGCACTTTCTTTCCCGGCCTCGCCACCAGCATTTTTCTGGCGGCAACGCCTGCCGCGCAGGCGCAGACCGGCGCGACAGCTGCGGATACCGGATCGCGCATTTACGCAACCAACTGTGCCACCTGCCACCAGGCCGGCGGCACAGGCATGGCTGGTGCCTTTCCGCCGCTGGCCGGGCATTTTCCCGAACTGCTGAAACGTACCGACGGGCGCAGTTACGTCGGAAAGGTGCTGTTGTTCGGCCTCGAAGGCGAGATCGACGTCAACGGCAATCATTTTGCCGGCGCCATGCCGGCATGGAACGGCTTGAGCGACGATGAGATCGCCGCGGTCCTCAACTATGTCAGCACCAGCTGGGACAACGGCAAGTCACTGCCGCCAGCCTTCACGCCGTTCACGTCAGACGAGATCAAGGCGTTGCGGTCGCCGGAGTTGACCTCTGCGCAGGTCTATACGCTGCGGTCCGGTGCGGCCGGAGGTGCACCGGCAACGGCTGGTGACATTGGCGGCATGACCCCGGTCAGTTTCACTGCCGATCAAGTGGCGCGCGGCTCCGACATCTACGCCGAGCGCTGCGTGCAATGTCACGGCGATAAGCTGGACAATGGCGAGTTCGGCGGGGCGGCATTGAACGGTTCGGGCTTCAAGAAGCACTGGAACGGAGGTTCGGTCGCGGCGCTCGTGGCCTTTATGCGGGCGAAGATGCCGCCGGATCGGCCGGGCAGCCTCAGC
>NZ_DASSRP010000209.1:0-23736 GCF_035701725.1 Bradyrhizobium sp. | reverse complement strand
AAGGCTTGGGCGCGCTCCACGGCGCTGGCCGCAATCCCGGCCCAAACCGAAGACCAGCACAGATGCGCCACCGGCGTCATCGTCTGGGCGTGTATCTTGTCATAGCCTTCCGGAAAAATCTGGGCGCTGGTGCCCTTGAATTTCAGCTCGAAGCCGGCGCTGCAGGTTCCGCGCATGCCGAGCGTTTCCCACTCGACGCTCTTCGTCAGCGTATAATCGCGCTTGGTGATCGCGAGCAGCACCTGATCGGAGCCCGCCGCATCGCCGTCGCGCCGCGCGATCGTCACGATGCCGTCGGCCTGTGCGCCGTAGGAGATCACCGTCGCATTGCGCACCAGCGAGATCTCGGTGCCGGCATGTTCAACCGCCGCCGACGAAAAGCGGATGTTGCCGCCGTTCTGGCCCTCGGTGGTCGACGATGCCAGCAGCATCTGTTCGGACGCGATACGGCGCATCAGCGCCTCGTGATAGGCGCTGCCGGTACCGTGGCGGACCAGGCAGGCGACCTTGGTCTGATGCATCGCGAAGATCATCGCGGTCGAGGAACAGGCGCGGCCGAGCGCATAGCACATGTCGGTGATGTCGAAGATCGAGGCGCCGTCGCCGCCGAATGCCTTCGGAATCTGGACGCCCAGCAGGCGTTCGGTGCGGGCGGCGTCGATGGCCTTCTGCGGGAAGCGCGCGGCGCGGTCGACGGCGTCGGCCTCGGTGGCTGCGGCCGCAGCCACAGCGGCTATTCTCTTCGGGAAGGAACTGCGATCGATGAATTGTTCGCTGCTTTGTTCTGCGCTCGTGTCACGAAAACTGGCTTGCTGAACGTTCATGCCGATGAGCCTCGAAGGACAACTTACGATCGAGTGACGCTTAAAGATTTAATTCAAATGCGTCGATGAAATTCGCGATAAGCCGCCGTCGTTTCGGCGATGAAAGTTAATCGGTCGTTTTTTCAATGCTGCGTTTTTTAACGATCGGCATTAGCGTTAAAAGCGGAACAAAGATTTTGCTCAAACCGGATTCACTGTTCTTAAGAGAGTTGCGGATTTATAGTTCGCGCGGTCTCGGCTTGCTTGTTCCAGCCAGCGACGACGAGATCAGTGCCACAAATGAGAGAAACGAAATGCAGATCGGCGGCGATGTTCAGGGCAGGCTGACTGCTCTGGTCAAATCCATCCTCAAACAGAATGCGATTGCCGCCGATGTCGGGCCGACGACGCTTTTGGTGGATGTCGGTCTGACGTCGATGGACATGGTCAACCTGATGCTCGCGGTCGAAGCGGAATTCGATTTCACGATTCCGCAAAACCAGATCACGCCGGAAAATTTCCAGTCGCTCGAAACCCTGACTCGTCTGGTGTCGAGCCAGTTCACGCCCGCAAGCGCGGCGTGATCGGCGAGGGCGCGGCGGGCCCGGACGCATTGTTGAATTCCAAAGAGGCCGGATCGCTTTGAGGCGTCAGGCTCCTCTCCGATTCAACCAAAATGGATTTGACATTCCCCGAGCGAGTGGCCGGCGGAACGTCAAATCCACTCAATGAGGAGTTCAGGACTTCGAGCCCTGCAGCGCGAAAGCGCCGCTGCCGGCCAGCACCAGCGCGGCCTGCGCCACCAGCCACAGCATCGGATATTCCCAGCCGCCACCGGGATTGGAATAGCCCCAGCCGACCGGCCACTTGATCCAGACCACGACCGCCAGGAAGATCAATAGGAATGCCGCCCACTGCCGCGTGTACCAGCCGAGCAGGATCGCAACGCCGCCGATCACCTCCAGGCCGAAGGTCGGCCAGGCGAGCAAGGGTGTGATACCGTTTTTCGCGAGCAGCGCCTCATGCGTGTGCATGCCGCGGGAGATCTTGAGAAAGGCATGAACCAGCCAGTCGAAGCCGAGCGAGATCCGCAGCAGAAAAAGCCCGTAAGGCGCGTAGTCGCGGTCGACGGTGGCGTTCCTGAACATCGCGGCAACAATGCGCGGCAGATTGGCTCGGCTCTCTCTGGCTTGATCGATACTCATCGGTTTTCCCTGTTCTGGTGTCCCCCGCGCGAAGCGCATTGCAGCATAGCCGAGGAATATAGGCTTTGCCCAGCGAAGGTGCTGGTTTTCCGCCAACCGGCCCCCTACACTGACTTCAACAAAGAATAACAATCAAGAACAGGGGAGACGGCCATGTCGCGCCTTGTCGTGTCGAGCTTCGTTTGCCTTCTGGCTATCGCTTGTCTGTTCACCGGCCCTGCGGCCGCGCAGCAGGCGGCCCCGGCGCTGAGCGGAACGGTCACGGCCGGCCCGGAAGCGCTCGAAGGTGTCCTCGTCAGCGCCAAAAAGAACGGTTCGACCATCACGACGACGGTCGTGAGCGGCAAGGATGGCCGCTACGCATTCCCGGCCGGCAGGCTGGAGCCGGGCACCTACTCCTTGCGGATTCGGGCGGTCGGTTACGACCTCGATGGGCCGAGCGAAATTTCCGTTGCGGCGGACAAGGCAACGACCGCTGACCTCAAGCTGCGCGCGGCCAAGGACATCGCGGCCCAGCTCACCAATGCCGAATGGCTTGCCAGCATGCCCGGTACCGACGCGCAGAAGGGGCAATTGCTCAACTGTGTCGGCTGCCACACGCTGGCCCGTCCGCTGAACTCGAAGTACACCGCGGACGAATTTCTGACGCAGATCCTGCCGCGCATGCAGGGCTATGTGAACCAAAGCATTCCCTTGCATCCGCAATTGCGCCGTGCCGAGCGCTTGAGGGAGGAGCGTGGCGATCAGCGGGTGCAGGTCTATCGCGGTGTCGCGGACTTCCTTGCCAGCATCAATCTCAGTTCGCATCCGACCTGGAATTTCGAACTGAAGACGCAGCCGCGTCCGGCCGGGGCGGCGACCCGCGTTATCTATACCGAATACGATCTGCCGAGGGAGACGATCGAGCCGCACGATGTCATCGTCGATGACAAGGGCGCGGTATGGTTCTCGTCCTTCGGCGAACAAAATCTCGGCAAGCTCGATCCGAAGACGGGAAAGCTGACGGAATTTGAAATTCCCGAACACAAGCCCGGTTTCCCCACCGGGCTGCTCGGCCTGCGCAGCGATCCCGAGGGCAATCTCTGGTTCGGCAATATGTATCAGGCGACGATTGCCAGATTCGATCGCAAGACCGAAACGTTCAAGTTCTGGCCGCTGGAGGGCGACGAGAATATCGACGCCGCGCAAATCAACATGGTGAGCCCGCAGAGCTCTGATGTCGACGGCAAGGTATGGGCGCAGAACAACGGTTTTGCCGGCATTCATCGGCTCGACGTTGCGACCGGAAAGTTCGAAACCTTCGAGCCGTTCAAGGGCATGTCGGGCCCGCACAACATCTACGATGTGGTTCCGGATTCCAAAAACAACGTCTATTTCACCGATTTTCGCCAGCGTCATATTGGCCGCATCGACGCCAAGACAGGCAAGGTCGATCTGTTCGAGATCCCGACACCGAATTCGGCGCCGCGCCGCGGCTGGATGGACGCGCAGGACCGTTTGTGGTTCGGCGAATATCGCGCCGACCGCATCGGCATGTTCGACACCAAGAAGGAAGAGTTCAAGGAGTGGCTGGTCCCGCCGAAATGGTCATCGCCCTATGACGTCGTCGTCGACAGGAACGGCGAAGCCTGGACCGGCTCGATGTTGAGTGATCAGGTCACCCGGCTCAATCCCGCGACCGGCGCCACGATCAACTACCTGCTGCCGCGCTCGACCAACATCCGGCGTGTCTTCGTCGACAATTCAACGACGCCGGTCTCTTTCTGGGCCGGCAACAACCACGGCGCCTCGATCGTCAAGGTCGAGCCGCTGGAGTAGGTGTCGCCAAGGGCAGGTAGCTAAGTCAGCCCGCCGTCATTGCGAGCGTCAGCGAAGCAATCCAGTTCGCTTGCACAAATAGTCGTTGTGCCCGCGCTCGTCGCGGGCATCCACGTCTTGCTTTCTTTGCGCAGACAAGTCGTGGATGGCCGGGACAAGCCCGACCATGACGGAACCTTGCTTTCGCCTTCGAGTTCGTGCGCTTCGGCGGACTGTCAGCTCGGTGAAGCTTGCGCAGCGAACGAAGGCGGGTCGTCGCTCCAGTACAAAATTGGTACGTAATTTTTCGCGGGCTCCTCGCAATGACGGGCGACGCGTATTGACATCCATTGATATGACACGATCGCATCACAGGTGATTTGCCCGTCGCGTTAATCTGTCGCAGACGCTTTCGCTTGTGACGACGGGCAAATCACGGGCATCAGTCTGCGCGTCTCGTGCCCGCAAAGAGGGGCGTATCGCGATCGTCACGGACGTTGGGCGCGGGATGCGGTGGACGCGGCAATGCCGAGAGACGAACGGCAATGCTGCGGACGGCGAAGTCGTGTGGTCTTGACGTCTCGACGCTGACGTCAAGTTGGCGGCAATGCTTGCGCATTGCGCTGACGACGGTGACAAAACAGCCCGATCGCCGGAGAGAGCACGAAGGACACCGTTAAAACCATCGCGCGGGGAATGCCGGAACGTTTCGGCGAACCTGCGGTGACTAACTCGTGTGTTTTTTTTCTACACACGAGGCTGCGGGCGAGCCAAGCGCCCGGCATTCCCCGCGCCCTCTGATTTTCAGACGGGTGATCTTGAAAGACCCGGGTGCGGTTCGCGCCGCGGGAACGAGAAGGCGCGCGCCGTCATTGCGGAGCGCGAGCGAGCTCATGCGCTTACCAGATGGAGGGGATTTGACATTCGCTCTACGCGAGCCGCATCTTCTCAAGCGAATGTCAAATCCTAAACTCCATTTGAATTTGAGACTGCTAGTGACCCTTGGATTCTGACATTCGCTACCGGTGTCGCTGCAAGGGAAGGCGAATGTCAGAATCAGGTCACTAGCGGTCCGGGATTCTTCAGGTAGCGGTTCTTGATGGCGTCCGCGGTCCAGTAGGCCAGCGCGCCGACAGGACCGGTCGGATTGTAGGACGAATTGTGCGGGAACACGTTGGCGCCGACCACGAACAGGTTGTGGCAATCCCAGCTCTGCAGATACTTGTTGACCGCGCTGTCGCGCGGATTGACGCCCATGATCGTGCCGCCGGTGTTGTGCGTGCTTTGATAGGGCACCACGGTCCAGGGATCGGTGCGCGCCCGTGCCGGATTGAGCTTGGTCGGGTTCATCGAGTTGGCGATGGCGTTGATGGTCGCGGCCGCATGGACGCCCATCTTGTGCTCATTGGCCTTGTAGTCGAAGGTCATGCGCATCAAGGGCTGGCCGAACGCATTGCGGTAGGTGGGGTCAAGGTCGTAGCAGTTGTAGCGGTTGGCCATCACGCTGCCAGAGGCGTTGATGACCATCGCGGTCTGGTACCATTTCGCGGTCGCGCGCTTCCAGTCGCTGCCCCACAGCGGCGTGCCCGACGGCACCGGGCGATAGCCGATCGGCAGCGGCGTGTTGAAGCCGCCCGCCACGTTGTATCCGCCGACGAATTCGTGCGGGGCGCGATCGAACGCCCAGTTGGTGTTGAAGTCGTCGATGGTGGCATTGGAGCCACCGGCGTTCATGAAGGGGTTGAAATACTTGCCCTCGAAGAACAGCGTTGCGCTGGCGCCGGTCTGGTAGCAGTAATTCTTGCCGATGACGCCCTTCTGCGCGACCGGATCGTACGGCGTGCCGATACCCGACAACAGCATCAGGTGCACGTTGTTGATCGCATAGGCGCACAGCAACACCAGCGAAGCCGGTTGTTCGAATTCTTCGCCGTTGAGCACGTTGGTATAGGTCACGCCGGTGACGCGCTTGCCGTCGGAATCCTTCAGTACGCGGGTGACCCAGGAATTCGTCCGCAGCTCGAAATTCGGCCGCGACATGGCGATCGGGATCACCGTGATATGCGGGCTGCCCTTGGCATTGGCTTCGCAGCCGAAGCGCTGGCAGTAGCCGCAATACTGGCAGGCGCCGAATTTCGAGCCGTCGGGGTTGGTGTAGGGCTCCGACGCGTTGGCCGAGGGCCGCGGGAAGGGATGATAGCCCGCGTTGGCTGCGGCTTGCGAGAACATCTCGCTGGCAAGAATCGGCGTCAGCGGCGGCAGCGGGTATTCGCTCGCGCGTGGCGCTTCGAACGGATTGCCGACCTGCTGGATCTTGCCGCCGATATTGCCGGCCTTGCCGGAAACGGCGGCGGTGCGCTCGAACTTCTCGTAATAGGGCTCGAGCTCGGCGTAGGTGATGCCCCAATCCTGGATGGTCATGTCGTCGGGGATGAACTTCTTGCCGTAGCGCTCCTCATATTGGGAGCGGACCTTGAATTCCATATCGGTCCAGCGCCAGGTGTGACCGCTCCAGTGCACCGCCGATCCGCCGACCACCTCGCCCGGCAGGAACGAGCCGAGCCGGCGCATCGGCAGCGCATCCATCTGCGGGTTGTTGCGCACGGTGATGGTATCGCGCGCGGTGTTCTGCATCAGGTCGTGGCGGACGACATAGCGCAGCTCGTCGCGAATGTTCGGCAGCGCGTAATCGTTCTCGGGCGAGCGCATGGCGCCGCGCTCCAGCGCGACGACTTTCAGGCCGGCTTCGGTGAGTTCCTTGGCGAGAATGCCGCCGGTCCAGCCGAGGCCAATGATGACGACGTCGACTTCCCTAAGCTTCGTGGTCATGGGTTGCCTCCACTAGCTCATGTCGGCAATGCCGAGGGGCTTGGCCGGAAACGGCTTGCCGCGATATTGCGCAACGTGATCGCGATGCACGGCGATGATGCCGGGGAAGCCGATGATGGCCCATCCGGCCTTGTTGCGATTGCCGCCATAGATCGGATCGGAATACATGCCCTCGACCACGGTCTGATACATCGTGGTCCAGAACACGCGCACCGGCAGGCCGCTATCGAAGCTGATCTTGCCGCTGGAGAGGCCGAGCAAAACCTCCTGCCGCTGCTCGGCACTGATCCGGTCGAACGTGTTGCCATAGGTCTTGCGGCAATGCGCATTGGTCGCCGCGATGCCGGCCCGGTAGAGCTGGGCAGGCGTCAACGGCAGCTGGTAACCTTGGGCGGGAGTGCCGAGCTTCCATGGTCCCTGCATGTAGAGCCGATCGCCCTTGCCCCAGCCGCCGGCCAAAGCGCGATCGATATAGATGTTGACGCCGAGATCGGTGCCTTTCGGGCTGATTTCGTCGGCCGGGATCATGTGATCGACCAGCGCTTCGACGAAAGCCGCCTCGTCCAGATTGAGGAAAACGTAGCCGGCCGGTTCGCTCGGGGCGGCGGGCACCGGGGCAGTTTGTTGGGCCTGCGCAGTATCTGTCGCCGCGATGGCCGTGGTGGCGCTCGCCGCGGCCGCGCCGCTCACGACGGCGGTTTTCAGGAAATCGCGGCGGTCGAATCCGTCCTTTTTCATGGTCGTTCCCCCTGGCGGCCGAATATCGCTCGCGGCCTCTTGATTGGGCGTGAGCATGCTGCGTTTGCCCCAACCCGACAAGGCGGGATTTCGCCCCTTGCTCCGACAGCCGCTCATGGCTGGTCGTCTTTTTGCGCGTCCCCAACCACGCAAACGCCGCCCGGCGGTCCGCTCCGCGGGGCACGGCACCGACCGGCGATCTTGCCCGCATCGCTCGGTGCGAATGAAGCAAATATGACGACTGCGTCACGAGAAAAAGAACCGTCATCACATGCCGTTCATCATGCAAAAAACCTCGGTCACATGCGCGTAATTCTGGTTGCTTTGCAGCAATGCTGTGGCGAGGTCGCCACAGCATTTCTTTGCTCGCTACGGCAGAAGGCCGCCGCAAGGAGTCCTCATCCGAGGCTCCGTATTCGGGCACTTCGCGGCAAACATCTTCGCCGCCTTTTGTTGGGGAACTTACGTGAAGAGGACATTCATTACAGCAGCAGCGGTCCTGGCTTTCGCCGCGACGGCTCATGCCGACGAGCTTTCGGACATCCAGGCTCAGTCCAAGCAACTTCGTGAGCAGATGAGCAAGCGTCTCGCTGAACTCGAAAAGCGCCAAAAGGCACTCGAAGCGCAGCAGAAGGCTGCGGTACCGACCATCAGCCCGGTGGACGCGATGGCCGCCGACCTGCCCTACAAGGCCGCCGTCAAGGCCAAGCCGGCCGAGAACGACGACATCTGCATCAAGGGCATTTGCGTCTACGGCAACTTCGACATGGGCGTGTCCTACATCCAGCATGGTGCGCCGCTGAATGCGCTCGGCAATCCGCCGCTGAACTACCTGATTTCGAAGAATTCGAACGGCTCCTATTTCGGCGTCGGTTCGAATCAAGCGAGCAGCTCGTTCATCGGCCTGCGCGGCAAGCAGGAGATCGGCGACAATCTGTACGCGGTGTTCAACTTGCAGACGATCTTCGATCCGGCGAGCGGCATGAATGCCAGCGGCATCGGCGGCATCGCTCAGAACAACGGTCTGACGAATAATCTCGGATTCCAGAACTCGTTCCAGGACTCCTCGAAGGCAGGTCAGATGTTCAACCAGGCCGCCTATTTCGGCATCAGCTCGCCGACCTATGGCACCTTCACGATGGGCCGTCAGTCCGCGCTGAGCTCCGACCTCGTCACCAACTACGACGCGCTCGCTGGCGCAAACGCGTTCTCGCTGCTGACCTTCCAGGGCGCGAACGGCGGCGGCGGCGACACCGAGGATCGCGTCTACGACAATTCCTACGAATATCGCGTCAATGTCGGTCCGGTGCGGCTCGCGGCGATCGCGCAGCTGCGCAACGGCGGCAACAGCTCGACCGGCAATGCCTTCCAGGGCGACATCGGCTTCGACTATATGGGCTTCTCGATGGACTTCCTCGGCGGCAAGACCTACGACGCCGTGTCCGCTGCCCCGTTGTCGCAGGCCCAGCTTGCGGCCTCGATCAACACGGTTGCCAATGGCAACGGCATCATCGCGGGCACGGTCTCCGACAACACCGTGTTCCAGGTCGGCGCCAAGTACGTCATCGGACCGTGGAAGTTCTACGGCGGCTACGAGAACGTGCACTTCGCCAACCCGGACAATCCGCTGGCTCCCGGCGCCTTCGTCACCGGCGGCTACATCCTCGGTGCGGGGACTGCGATCAACAACACCAACTTCACCAAGGAGAAGGTGCTGCAGACCGGCTGGATCGGCGCGAAGTATGCGATCACGCCGACCCTCGACATCGCGGGCGCCTATTACCATGAGTGGCAGAACAGCTTCGCCGCGACCGGCGTCAATGTCGGCTGCACGGACGCGCGCTCCGCGCAGTGCTCCGGTTCGCTGGATGCGGTCTCGCTGATGGTTGACTGGCGCTTTGCCAGACACGTCGACATGTACGCCGGTGTGATGTGGTCGCAGGTGCAGAACGGACTTGCCAGCGGCTTCCTGCAGGCAAACGGCACCAACGCAGGCGGCACGATCGTCGGCGGCTCCAACAAGGCCTCGTCCTACGATCCGGGCATCGGCCTGCGTTACCAGTTCTGATTTAGGCCCAAGCATGAAGGGCAGAGACATCCGATCCGCGTTCCCCCACGAGGCTCGTGATGTTTCTGTCCCTCATCGCCAATTTGCGATGTTGCCGTCTCCGGAATTTGCATAAAAATTCTTTAAGTAATTTTCGATTGTCGCACGTTTTCTTAAACGGCATTTAGATAGTAAATCGCGTTTCATATTATAAATATCATATTACGAAGTTTTGTCGGCTTCTCAACACGTTGTGTCGTCCGAGTGACATCATTTCCCAATGACGTGATGCAGGATTGTTCACGTAGGAGTCCTCATTCGAGGCTCCTTTCCTTTAGCAGCCGCGGCGCATGGTTGTGACCGCGCCTATTTTGGGGGACCTTACGTGAAAAGGACTTTTATCTCAGCAGCGGCCATCCTGGCATTCGCAGCGACCACGGCTCACGCCGACGAGCTGACGGATATCCAGGCCCAGGCCAAGCAACTTCGTGAACAGAACGCGGCGATGACCAAGCGTCTCGCCGACATCGAAAAGCGGCAGAAGGCGCTTGAAGCGCAGAAGGCCGCCGTGCCCACCATCAGCCCGGTGGACGCGATGGCCGCTGACCTGCCCTACAAGGCCGCGGTCAAGGCCAAGCCGATCGAGAACGACGACATCTGCATCAAGGGCATTTGCGTCTACGGCAACTTCGACATGGGTCTCAGCTACGAGCAGCACGGCACTCCTTTCAACGGGATGGCTGGCGGGCCGCTGAACTACATTGTCGAAAAAGCATCGAATGGCTCTTACTTCGGTGCTGCCGCCAACCAGATGAGCACCTCGTTCATCGGCCTGCGCGGAAAGCAGGAGATCGGCGACAATCTGTACGCCGTGTTCAACCTGCAGACCCTGTTCAACCCGGCCTCCGGCATGAACGCCAACGGCATTGGCACGATCGTGCAGAACAACGGTCTCGGTCAGTCTCCGCAGTTGGGTGGCGGCTTCGCCAACTCCTACGGCGATTCGTCGAAGGCCGGCCAGATGTTCAACAACGCGGCCTACTTCGGCATCAGTTCGCCGACCTATGGTACCTTCACGATGGGCCGTCAGTCGGCTCTGACCTCGGACCTCGTCGTCAACTATGACGCGCTGTCCGGTTCGAACGCCTGGTCGTTGATCACCTTCGAAGGTGCGACCGGCGGCGCTGGCGTCACCGAAAACCGCATCTACGACAACTCCTATGAGTATCGTCTGAACATCGGTCCGGTGCGGTTGGCGGCTGAAGCGCAGCTCCGCAACGGCGGCAACTCATCGGTCGGAAATGCGTTCGAAGGCGATATCGGCTTCGACTATATGGGCTTCTCGATGGATTTCGTCGGCGGCAAGGTCACCGATGCGCCCTCCGTCGGGGCGACGTTGAGCACAGCTCAGGTCAATGCCATCACTGCCACGCAGTTGGGGGCGAGCCCGACGGGTTATGCCGTCCCATGCTCGCTGGGATGTCTCGGCGCTGTTGTCTCCGATAATACGGTGTTCGCCGTCGCCGGCCGCTACACGATCGGGCCCTGGAAGTTCTTCGGTGGCTACGAGCATGTCCAGTACCAGAACCCGGATAGCTCGCTCGCTCCGGGCGCTTTCGACTATGGCGGCTATAACCTCGGTGTCGCCAACAACAACTTCTATGCCTCCGACAAGAACCTGAACGTCTTCTGGGTTGGCGTGAAGTATGCGGTCACACCTACCTTGGACGTCATGGGCGCCTACTACGGTCAGCGCGCAGGATACTTCACCGTCGGCGCTGGTCCTGCCGGTTCGACGCTGGCCGTGCCGGCCAGCGGGATTCCCGGCAACCCAGCGCAGGCCGCTGCCTGCGCCGCCAACAGCGCTTCCTCGCCAGGCTGCGCCGGCGGCACCGACATGGTCAGCATCGCGATGGACTGGCGGTTTGCCCGTCACGTCGATCTCTATGCCGGCGTGTCCTGGCAGCAGAAGTTCGGTGGCTTCGTCAACGGCTACATGCTGTCAACAGCTAACGGCTTTGGTCCCGGCTTTGCCGCCGCCACCGCCGGCTGCGCCACCGGCGTGCCGCCGTGCAACCTCGCCACCCGGGTTTCGAACTTCGATCCCGGTATCGGTCTCCGCTACCAGTTCTGATGACCTCGTAGCGAAAGGACTTCAACCATGAATGACAGAGGCACCGGATCCACGTCCCCCACGCGGCTCACGGTGTCTCTGCCGCTCGTCGAAAGCTCCATATCGATTTATGACAGAAATCTAACAGGGTTCTCACGAAGATTCACGGATTCGAGAGAAGCGCGTGAATCTAAATCACGGATTTGAAATACGTGCGCGATCACCTATCACATGATGTACATCATATTTCGCTCGTAGATCACATGAGCGTAATTTCGGTCGGCTTGCGGTATCGCTGTGGCGAGGCGGACACAGCATTTCTTCTTCCCCTAAGGCACAAGGCGGACCAAGGAGTTTTCATTCGAAGCTCCGTAACCAGGCGGTCCGCGGCGATGGTTGTTGCCGCGCCTATTTTGGGGGATTTACGTGAAGAGGACTTTCATCTCAGCAGCAGCCATCCTGGCGTTCGCTGCGTCGGCGCACGCCGACGAGCTGACAGATATCCAGGCCCAGGCCAAGCAACTTCGTGAGCAGAACGCGGCGATGACCAAGCGTCTTGCTGACATCGAAAAGCGCCAGAAGGCTCTCGAAGCCCAGAAGGCGGCCGTGCCCACCATCAGCCCGGTGGACGCGATGGCGGCCGACCTGCCCTACAAGGCAGCAGTCAAGGCCAAGCCGGTCGAGAACGACGACATCTGCATCAAGGGCATTTGCGTCTACGGCAACTTCGACATGGGCATCAGCTACAACCAGCACGGCAGCCCGTTCGCTGCGATGGCTGGCGGTCCGCTGCAGTACATGGCTGAAAAGGCGTCGAATGGCTCGTACTTCGGTGTCGCGTCCAACCAGATGAGCACCTCGTTCATCGGTCTGCGCGGCAAGCAGGAGATCGGCGACAATCTCTACGCCGTGTTCAACCTGCAGACCCTGTTCAACCCGGCCTCCGGCATGAACGCCAACGGCGTCGGCGCGATCGTGCAGAACAACGGTCTCGGTCAGTCCCCGCAGCTCGGCACCTGGGCCAACTCCTACGGCGACTCGTCAAAGGCTGGCCAGATGTTCAACAACGCGGCCTACTTCGGCATCAGCTCGCCGACCTACGGTACCTTCACCATGGGCCGTCAGTCGGCGCTGAGCTCGGACCTCGTCGTCAACTATGACGCGCTGTCCGGCTCGAACGCCTGGTCGCTGCTCACCTTCGAAGGTGCTTCCGGCGGCGGCGGCGTCACCGAAGACCGCATCTACGACAACTCGTATGAGTATCGTCTGAACATCGGTCCGGTGCGGTTGGCGGCTGAAGCGCAGCTCCGCAACGGCGGCAACAGCGCGACCGGCAACGCCTTCCAGGGCGACATCGGCTTCGACTATATGGGCCTGTCGATGGACTTCGTCGGCGGCAAGATCTGGGATGCCCTTTCGGTCGGCACCACCTTGTCGAGTGGGCAGGTCGCCGCACTGACCACCAACCAAGCGACGGGCGCCGGCAATGCGTTCGGCGGCGCCATCGGCTGCTCGCTCGGCTGTGTGTCGGGCGTTATCTCCGACAACACCGTGTTTCAGGTTGCCGCTCGTTACACGATCGGACCCTGGAAGTTCTACGGCGGCTACGAGCGCGTCCAGTATTCAAATCCGGACAGCCCGTTGGCGCCGGATGCCTTTGCGGCGGGCGGCTATAACATCGCCTTCGTCAACAACAACAACTATCTCGAGAACAAGAACCTGAACGTCTTCTGGGTTGGCGTGAAGTACGCGGTGACGCCCACTCTGGATGTCATGGGTTCGTACTACGGCCAGCGCTTTGGCTTCTTCACGTCCGGCGCCGGACCTGGCGCACTTGGCAACAACGCATTCGCCAACGCTCCGGGTGGCCCGACCAGTGGTACGGCCGCACAGCAGGCTGCCTGCGCAGCCAACAGCGCTTCGCTGGGTAACTGCGCCGGCGGTCAGGACATGGTGGCTGTCGCGATGGATTGGCGCTTTGCCCGTCACGTCGATCTCTATGCGGGCGTGGCTTGGAACCAGAAGTTCGGTGGCGCCGCCAACGGCTTCGTGCTGTCGACCCAGAACGGCGTCCTGACCGGGACCGCTGTGAAGGATCACGTCTCGACCTTCGATCCCGGCATCGGCCTCCGCTACCAGTTCTGAGAAGGGAGTGCAGCGACTTAGACGGAGATATCTGAGTTTGATCAATGACTTGAGATGTCTCCATTCTCTACCAGCCAGCCGGTTTTCAACTTGACCGGCTGGCTCTCAGGCTCAAACGACCGAAGGTAGTTCCGAGGGAATCGGAGCCCACTTTCACCGAAGGAAAGATCTGAAGGAGAACAACCGATAGATGTAAAAAGACCATAGCACGTTTTTAAGTATCAAAATCGCTGTGTCATACCGGCAACAGGGCCAACTCGTTTGGGGGGACGTTCCTCCAAAAAGCGGCTTCGTCGCCGGCTGTGGCGTTTTGGTTACAGTATTTCTTTTCCCCCTGACGCAGAGTGTCTGCCTAAGGAGTCCTCATCCGAGGCTCCGTAACCAGGCAGCTCGCGGCGTATGGTTGTGCCGCGTCCTATTTTGGGGGACCTTACGTGAAAAGGACTTTTATCTCAGCAGCGGCCATCCTGGCGTTCGCAGCGACCGCGGCTCACGCCGACGAGCTGACGGATATCCAGGCCCAGGCCAAGCAACTTCGTGAACAGAACGCGGCGATGACCAAGCGTCTCGCCGACATCGAAAAGCGGCAGAAGGCGCTCGAAGCGCAGAAGGCCGCCGTGCCCACCATCAGCCCGGTGGACGCGATGGCTGCTGACCTGCCCTACAAGGCTGCGGTCAAGGCCAAGCCGATCGAAAACGACGACATCTGCATCAAGGGCATTTGCGTCTACGGCAACTTCGACATGGGCATCAACTACCAGCAGCACGGCAGCCCGTTTGCCGGCGCGTTTGCCGCTGGCGCGAACCAGTTCTTGGTTGAAAAGGCATCGAACGGTCCGTTCTTCGGCGTTGCCGCCAACCAGATGAGCACCTCGTTCATCGGTCTGCGTGGCAAGCAGGAGATCGGCGACAATCTGTACGCCGTATTCAACCTGCAGACCCTGTTCAACCCGGCCTCTGGCGTGAACGCGAGCGGTCTGGGCGCGATCGTGCAGAACAACGGCCTCGGTCAGTCTCCGGCGCTCGGCACCTGGGGCAACTCTTTCGGCGACTCGTCGAAGGGCGGCCAGATGTTCAACAACGCGGCTTACTTCGGTATCAGTTCGCCGACCTATGGTACCTTCACCATGGGCCGTCAGTCGGCGCTGACCTCGGATCTCGTCGTCAACTATGACGCGCTGTCCGGTTCGAACGCCTGGTCGCTGATCACCTTCGAAGGTGCTACCGGCGGCGGCGGCGTCACCGAAGACCGCATCTGGGACAACTCCTATGAGTATCGTCTGAACATCGGTCCGGTGCGGTTGGCTGCTGAAGCACAGCTCCGTAACGGCGGCAACAGCGGCACCAACAACGCCTTCGGCGGCGACATCGGCTTTGACTATATGGGTCTGTCGATGGACTTCGTCGGAAGCAAGATCTACGACGCGGTTTCCGTCGGTGGCACCCTGACTTCGTCGCAGGTTAACCAGCTCACGCAGCTTCAGGCCGGTTTGATCCCGAACCCGTTCGGCCCGTCGTTCGGTTGCGCGAACGGTTGTATGTCGGGCACCATCTCCGACAACACCACGTTCCAGGTTGCCGCTCGCTACACGATCGGCCCCTGGAAGTTCTACGGTGGGTATGAGCACGTCACCTACGAAAACCCGAACCAGGCTTTGGCCCCGGGCGCCTTCGTGTACGGCGGCTATAACCTCGGCTTCGTCAACAACAACGCCTTCCTCGACAACAAGAACCTGAACATCTTCTGGGTCGGCGTGAAGTACGCCGTGACGCCCACCTTGGACGTCATGGGTGCCTACTACGGCCAGCGGTTCGGCTTCTTCACGACCGGTGCAGGCGCTGGCGTTGGCGCGTTCGCCAACGTTCCGGGTGGTGCGCCTGCCCTCGGCAGCTCGGCTGCGCAGCAGGCTGCCTGCGCCGCCAACAGCGCCTCAGGGTTCAACTGCGCCGGCGGTCAGGACATGGTCTCGGTTGCGATGGACTGGCGCTTTGCCCGTCACGTCGACTTCTACGCCGGCGTAGGCTGGAACCAGAAGTTCGGTGGCGCTGCCAACGGCTTCATCCTGTCGACCAACAACGGTGCCCTCACCGGTACTGCTGTGAAGGATCACGTCTCGAGCTTCGATCCCGGTGTCGGTCTGCGCTATCAGTTCTAAGCCAGACCGAAACCAGACTTAAGACGTTGTGGGGGAGCGGAATTTCCGCTCCCCCATTTCGTTTGGTCGGGACTTCCTAACCCGCCCAAGGTCAGTTGGGGGATACCGTCACAAGGCTTTGTGAACCATCCCTGTCCGCGCGGTCATCCGTTCAGGAATAAAGGCGGAAAACCCTGAGTCTCTCCCTTACGCGCAATCCTGCGCCATCTGGGGCCGGCAAGGCTCCATAGGGAGAATATGACATGGCTAAAAAGGGCCTTGACGATCAGGACAAGGGGCTAGGCCGCCGCGAAGTGCTGGAATGTATGGTCTGGGCGGGAACGGGCGTCCTTTGGACCATGAGTGGCGGTGTCCCGCATTCGATCGGGCTGATCGGTGAAGCGGCCGCTGCCGAACCGACCACCGGCTTCACCTTCCTGCAGATGAGCGACAGCCACATCGGCTTCGACAAGGCTGCCAATCCCGACGCGCTCGGCACGCTCCGTGAAGCGGTCGCCAAGGTCAAGGCGATGCCGACCAAGCCATCTTTCATTATCCACACCGGCGACATCACCCATCTCTCGAAGCCCGCCGAGTTTGACAATGCCGACAAGGTATTCAACGAGACCGGCGTGCAGATTCACTGGGTTCCCGGCGAGCACGACATCATCGATGAAGATCGCGGCAAGGCCTATCTCGAGCGCTACGGCAAGGGGGCGAAGGGCGCCGGCTGGTACTCTTACGACGATCATGGCGTTCACTTTATCGGCCTCGTCAACGTCGTCGACCTGAAGGGTGGCGGTCTCGGCAATCTCGGCGCCGAACAGCTCGCCTGGCTCGAAGCGGACCTGAAGGATCGCTCCAACTCCACGCCGATCGTGGTCTTCTCTCATATCCCGCTCTACGTCCTCTACAAGGATTGGGGCTGGGGTACGGAAGACGGTCAGCGCGCGCTCGATCTGCTCAAGCGCTTCGGCTCGGTCACGGTGCTGAACGGCCATATCCATCAACTCGCCCAGAAGGTCGAAGGCAACATGACCTTCCACACCGCGCTGTCGACAGCGTTCCCGCAGCCGGCTCCGGGCACCGCGCCTTCGCCGGGACCGATGGTCGTTCCTGCCGATCAGCTTCGCGGCAAGCTCGGGCTTTCGACGGTCACGGTGGCGCAAGGCAACAAGCCGCTCGCTTTCGTCGACAAGACACTGGCCGGTTAATCTGAGGACGTCCATGCAAGCTCTGCGTAACCACCTGTACCTCACTGCGGCGCGATTCACTCCCGGTCGCGCCGTGGTCGCTGCGATGCTCGCCGGGCCGATCGTCGGCGCGTTGCTGGCGTTTGGCGCCGTCGCAGCGGAGGAGCCCAATGTCGTTACAATCGACAACTTCACGTTCACCCCGCCCGAACTGACGGTCGCGGTTGGAACAACAGTGAAGTGGGTCAATCACGACGACATTCCGCATAACGTGACGAACAAGGACAAGATCTTCCGGTCCAAGGCGCTCGACACTGACGACTCGTATTCGTTCACGTTCGCCAATGCCGGCACCTACGACTACTTCTGCGGTCTGCACCCGCATATGCAAGGAAAGATCATCGTCAAGTGACCTCATGAGAGCCAGCGGTTCGGTTCGAACATAAGGCCGCTGGCAAACCGAACTTCTGCTGGAGCTTTGGATTTGACATTCGCATTCGACACTCTCGCTGAGACGGGTAGCGAATGCCAAATCCGCTCCACCACGGTCCGCCGCCCGTCTTTCCGGTGTACCGAACTCAAAAACGACATGCTAAAAGACCGGCCGGAAGGCTCAGATCGGGTGTCTGACCAGTTGCAAATGCCGGTCTCCGTTGTGCAAAGCAAGGATGATAGAGACGCGTTCGACGAGATTTTCCTGCCGTATCTGCCAGAGGCCTACCGTCTCGCGCAGTGGCTCTCCGGCAATGCTTCGGATGCCGAAGACATCGTGCAGGAAGCCGCCATACGGGCGTTTCGCGGCATCAAGGGCTTCGGCGCGGTCAATGCGAGAGCGTGGTCGCTGACCATCGTGCGCAACACGGCGCTGAGCTGGTTGACCAAGAACAGGCCAAGAACGGTTGGATATATCAACGATCTCAACCCGGCGGAGCAGCAGGAGCTGGAACACGAGGGTCTGCACGGAGCGAGAGTAGAGACACCGGAGGAAGCGGTACTTTTCAAGGCAGATGCCGAGCAGCTTCAGAAGGCGTTGGCGCAGTTGCCGGCGCAGTTTCGCGAGGTGCTCGTTTTGCGGGAAATCAACCAGATGAACTATCGCGATATTGCCGAGATCACCAATTCCCCCATCGGCACCGTGATGTCCCGTCTGTCGCGAGGAAGGCAGCTCCTGATCGGGCTTCTCGGAGATCAAGAATAACCATGGCGGCGTTTTTGCAAGATCATGACGAGCTGCAGTTGACCGCCTATTGCGACGGCGAGCTGGATGCTGCCACCGCCGCCGAGTTCGAGCGCCGCATGGCGGCGGATGACAAGCTGCGGGCGCGGTATGCACATCTGATGTCGTTGCGGAAGGCGATGCAGGCGCTGCCGCAGGCCGCCGTGCCATCGGATTTGCAGGCGCGCATTCAGGCTAAGTTGAATGCAGAGCAAGCGGAAGCGGATCAGCCGAACGAAGTCGGCAGCAGCAATGTCACGGTGCTGCGTCGACGTCCCGGCCGGACGTGGTCGTTCCAGGCGCTTGCGGCGTCGGCCCTGATCGGCGCTGTGATCTCCGGTTCGGCGCTGAAGACGATCGACCGCTTCAGCCAGGGCGATGCGGTCGCCAGCGAGGTCGTCGCCGGCCATATCCGTGGTCTGCTGGCGCCGCAGCCCTTCGACATCGCATCCTCCGACCGTCACACGGTCAAACCCTGGTTCACGTCGCGGCTGCCGGAATCGCCACAGGTGCCGGACCTCACCGACAAAGGTTTCGTGCTGCTGGGTGGCCGCGTCGACGTGATCGAGAACCGTCCCGTGGCGACGATCGTCTACAAGCATGCGGCGCATACGGTGAGCGTCACCACCTTGAAGCCCGGTCAGTCCGTGCCGGACCAGAATATCGCCGGTTACAATGTCCGAAGCTGGAGCGACGGCAATTTCACTTATGTTGCCGTCTGCGACCTGCCGACGACGGACCTGGCGGTATTTGAACGTGCATTCTCCGCGGCCGCGCCGGCGCCGGAGATCATCAAGCAATAACGGCTGCGGATCTCGCTTTCCGGCACGTTTTCAGACGAAAACTGTGCTAACAAGTCCCAAAGCTAAAAGAGCCTGGGACGGATGCGAAAGTCAGGGATCATTGTGAGCGTTGCCGTCGCGGCGCTGCTCGGCGGAGCGCTTGCGGCTTTTGCGGTCGCCTGGCGGCCGGCAATCGCCTCAATCGAACCTCCCGCGCCGCAGTCCTTCGATCCCGCCCTGGTCAAACGCGGCCGCGAACTCGCGGCGATGGGCAATTGCAGCGATTGCCATACTACCAAGGGCGGCAAGGATTATGCCGGCGGCTTGGCGGTGCCGACACCATTCGGCTCGGTCTATTCGTCGAACATCACGCCCGATCCGGACACCGGCATCGGCCGCTGGTCGGAAGCCGCATTCCAGCGCGCCATGCGTTCCGGCGTCGATCGTGCGGGACGTCACCTTTATCCGACCTTTCCTTACGACCATTTTACCAATGTCAGCGACGAGGACGATCGCGCGCTCTATGCATTCCTGATGACGCGCGCGGCGGTTCGCGCATCCGCCCCGCCCAACGACCTCGCATTTCCCTTCGATCAGCGGTTCGTCGTTGCGGGGTGGAAGCTGCTTTTCCTGAAAGGCGGGACCTTCAAGGAAGACCGCTCGCAAAGCGCCGAATGGAATAGGGGCGCTTACCTGGTCGAAGGTCTCGCGCATTGCGGCGCGTGTCATACTCCGCGCAATGCACTCGGCGCGGAAAAAGCCAGCGCATCGTTCTCCGGCGGCGATGTCGACAACTGGCACGCTTATGCCATCAATGCGCAGTCGCCTTCGCCGCTGCCGTGGACCTCTGAGGCGCTGTTTCATTATCTGCGCTACGGCTGGGATTCCGATCACGGTGTGGCGCGCGGGCCGATGGCCGAGGTCACCGCCAATCTGTCGTCAGTGCCGGAGAGCGACGTCCGCGCGATCGCTGTTTATATGACGAGCGCGTTCGCACGCCCGGCCGGCGTGGTTCGCGCCGATCTCAAATCACCGTCCGCTCAGCCCGCATCGGCGGGCGACGCCGGTGCCGCGATCTATCAGGCCGCCTGCGCCACGTGTCACGAAGCTGACCGTCCGCTGCCCTATAGCGGAATCAATCTCCGTCTCAGCACCGCTCTCAGCGCGCCGGAACCGCGGAACGCCGCCAATATCATCCTGTCGGGCATTCGCCCCGTCGCCGGGGAACGCAGTCCCATCATGCCGGGTTTTGCCAACAGCATGAGCGACGAGCAGGTTGCCGCACTCCTGAATTATCTCCGCGGCCGTTTCAGCACCCAGCCGGCATGGGGCGCCGTCGAACGGACGGTGCGGGACGCCAGGCGAACCGAAACCGTATCCGTCCAGGGCGCGCCGGGCGGCAACCACGTTGCAGGCGGGTCTGCACAGCGAGAAAAGCCATGATGACACTGAAGGTCAATGGTCACGATCACGAGATCGATGCCGATCCCGATACGCCGCTGCTCTATGTGCTGCGCGACGAGCTCAAGCTCAACGCGGCCAAATTCGGCTGCGGTCTCGGCCAATGCGGCGCCTGCACGGTGATCGTGGACGGCAAGGCGGTGTTGTCGTGCGTCACGCCGCTGCTGCTCCTCAAGGGCAAGGAAGTGACGACGCTGGAAGGTTTGGGGACGCTCGAGAAACCCGCGCCGATCCAGCGCGCCTTCATGGAAGAACAGGCCGCGCAATGCGGCTACTGCATCGCCGGAATGATGATGCGCGCCCAGGCGCTGCTGCAGCGGAAATCCAAGCCGAGCGACGCCGAGATTCGCGCGGAGCTGCAAACCAATCTCTGCCGTTGCGGCACCCATATGCGCATCCTTCGTGCCGTGCATCGCGCGGCGCAGCTGATGGATACGGCCGGGCTGACAACGAATGGTTCGGGAGGCGAGCGATGAACGGTCCCGTCAATCTCGATCGGCGTCAGGTGCTGGCCGGCGGTGGCGCGCTGGTCGTCAGCTTCTCGCTCTCGGATGCCTTCGCGCAAGATCAGGCCGCGCCGGCTGCCGCCCCAGCTCCGCCGCCAAGTCTTCCCGGCAGCTTGAAGGACGCGCCGCTTCTTGATTCATGGATCCGCATCGATGCGAACGGCAGCATCACGGTATTCACCGGCAAGGCCGAACTCGGGCAGGGCTTCAAGACTGCGTTTCAGCAGATCGCCGCCGAAGAGCTTGACGTGCCGTTCGCCTCGCTCAAGGTCGTCACCGCCGATACACAACTGACAGCGGATGAGGGCTACACCTCGGGCAGCCAATCCACGCAGTACAGCGGTACCGCGATCCAGAACGCCGCGGCACAGGTGCGCGAACTTCTGATCGCGGAAGCCGCGCGGCGCTTCAATCTGCCGGTGGAGAACCTGCGGACTGAAGGTGGTGCCGTGGTTGCGCCGGACGGCCAGCGCCTGGGCTATGGCGATCTCGTTTCGGACGGCATGATGCATGTGCAGGCCCAGCCGAAATCAAAGTTGAAAAATCCGGCAACCTACAGGGTAATGGGCCAGTCGCTGCCGCGGGTCGATATTCCGGCGAAGGTCACTGGCGGCGCCGCCTACGTTCAGGATATGCGATTGCCTGATATGGTGCACGCCCGCATCGTGCGTCCGCCGAGCTACGGTGCGCAGTTGATCGCATGCGATACGTCTTCGGTCGAGAAACTGCCGGGTTTCGTCAAGGTGGTTCGCGACGGCAATTTCCTGGCCGTGGTGGCCCAAAAGGAGTTTCAGGCGATCAAGGCGATGAGGGCGTTGTCGGCGGCGGCGAAATGGAAGGAGACACCGGGTCTGCCGAAACAGGACGATCTGGTCGCCGTCCTCACGAACTTGAAGTCGAACGACAAGACCATCTATCAGCAGAGCGATCCCGCTGCCGTCGGCCTGAAGACGGTCGAGGCCAGTTACACGCGTCCCTATCAGGCGCATGGTTCGATCGGGCCGTCCTGCGCGATCGCGCAACTCAACGACGGCGCGATGACGGTCTGGACGCACACCCAGGGCGTCTATCCCGATCGTCAGGGGATCGCCGAGATGCTGAAGGTGCCGCTGGAAAGCGTGCGGCTGATCCACGTCGAGGGCTCCGGCTGCTACGGCCATAACGGCGCCGACGACGTTGCGGCCGACGCCGCCCTGATCGCACGGGCAGTGCCCGGGATTCCGGTGCGCGTGCAATGGATGCGCGAGCAGGAGCACGGCTGGGAGCCGTTCGGTCCAGCCATGGTGACCAAGCTGAAGGCATCGCTCGACGGCAACGGCAAAATCGTCGACTGGAATTTCGACGTCTGGACCAATACGCATTCGATGCGGCCGGGCGGCGCCGGCTCGATGCTGGCGGCCCAGCACATCGCCGAACCGTTCGCCGTGCCGGAGCCGAAACCGATCCCGCTGCCGGCCGGGGGCGGGGATCGCAATGCGATCCCGATCTACAAATTCCCCAACGCGAAGGTGGTGCACCATTTCATTCCGGCCATGCCGGTACGTGTCTCGGCGATGCGGGCGCTCGGCGCCTATCACAACGTGTTTTCGATCGAGAGCTTCATGACCGAGCTCGCCGAACTTGCCGGCGAAGATTCCGTCGAATTCAGGCTGAAGCATCTGGAGGACAAGCGCGGCCGTGACGTCATCGAGAAAGCGGCGAAGGAATTCGGCTGGAAAAAGGGACAGAAGGCGGCCGTCGACCGCGGCTACGGATTTGCCTTTGCGCGCTACAAGAGCCTCGCGGCCTATTGCGCCATCGCGACCGAGGTGGAAGTCAACCGGGAAACCGGGCGCGCACGTCTGGTGCGCGCGGTGGCCGCCGTCGACAGCGGACAAGTCGTCAATCCCGACGGACTGATCAATCAGGTCGAGGGCGCCATCATTCAGTCGAGCAGCTGGACGCTCTATGAAGCCGTGACTTTCGACGATACGCGGATCACCAGTACCGACTGGCAGACCTATCCGATCCTGCGCTTCGACGCGGTCCCGGAAAAGATCGACGTCCACATCATCAATCGTCCGGGCCTGCCGTTCCTTGGCAGTGGTGAAACCGGGCAGGGGCCGGCCGCTGCGTCGGTCGCCAACGCGGTCGCCGCTGCCACCGGAAGACGGTTGCGTGATCTGCCGCTGACGCGAAAGAAGATCAAGGACGCGATCGACGCGTAAGGCTGTCGCGTCGTCAGGTTTTTACCGAAGCGGCAGGCCGGTCGCCGCTTCGAGTTCCGCAAGCGCCTGTTCGGCGCTGACCACCTTGATCGTGGTCATGCCCATTTCGCGCGCCGGCTTCAAGTTGACTCCGAGGTCGTCAAGATAGATGCAGCGTTTCGGATCGATGCCGAGCGCGTCCGCCATCATGCGGTAGATTTTTGGATCCGGTTTTCGCAAGCCGATCCTGGCGGATTCGATGATGTGGTCGAACAGCGCCATCACCTCGGCGATATAGAGGGTCCGTCCACCGGCGCTGCCGATCGCGTTGGCCGGAAGATTGTTGGTGATGCAGCCGGTCCTGAATTTCGACCGGATGCGCCGGAGTGCCTCGACCATTTCCGGCCGCAGGTCGCCGGCCAATAATGGCAACACGTCCTTTCCGCGGACCTCGGCGCCGAGCGCGAGCGATTCCGCGGCGAACTGGCGGTCGAAGGTTTCGATGTCGATCTCGGCGCGCTCGAACTTCGCCCAGGCGTTCTCCAGATGATTGGCGGCGTTGGTGCGGCGGATGATGTCG
>NZ_DASSRP010000208.1:0-11254 GCF_035701725.1 Bradyrhizobium sp. | reverse complement strand
TTCTTTGCGCTCGTCACCGTGATGGGTTTCGTCGCCGCGCGCTGGAAATCGGGCCCGGTCAGCGAGCATCTCGACGAGTGGGGCCTTGGCGGGCGCCAGTTCGGCACCTGGATCACCTGGTTTCTGGTCGGCGGCGATTTCTACACCGCCTATACCGTGATCGCGGTGCCGGCGCTGGTCTATGCGGTCGGCGCTTATGGCTTCTTCGCGCTGCCCTATACGATCGTGGTCTATCCGTTCGTGTTCGCGGTCATGCCGCTGCTCTGGAAGGTGGCGCATGCCAGGGGGCATGTGACCGCGGCGGACGTCGTGCACGATACCTACAGCTCGCGCGGGCTCGAGCTTGCGGTCGCGGTCACCGGCATCGTCGCCACCATGCCCTATATCGCGTTGCAGCTCATCGGCATGGGCGTCGTGATCAAGGCGATCGGTCTCACCGGCGAACTGCCGATCGTCGCCGCCTTCGTGATCCTGGCGCTCTATACCTACAGCTCCGGCCTGCGCGCGCCGGCTCTGATCGCCTTCGTCAAGGACATCATGATCTATATCGTGGTGCTGGTCGCGGTGGTCGTCGTGCCGGCGAAACTCGGCGGCTATGGCGCGGTGTTCTCCGCCGCCAACGATGCCTTTGCCGCCAAGGGCGGCGCTACGGGCCTCGTCCTCAAGCCGCAGCAGATGCTGGCCTATGCCAGCCTTGCGCTGGGCTCGGCGTTCGCGGCCTTCATGTATCCGCACACCCTGACCGGCATCTTCGCCTCCAAGTCGGCCGATACGATCCGCAAGAATGCGGTGCTGTTGCCCGCCTATACGCTGTTGCTCGGCTTGATCGCGCTGCTCGGCTACATGGCCTATGCCGCCAATATCAAGGTGACGTCGAACAACGACGTGGTTCCGATGCTGTTCAAGACGCTGTTTCCGTCCTGGTTCGCAGGTTTTGCGTTTTCGGCGATCGCGATCGGCGCGCTGGTGCCGGCTGCGGTGATGAGCATTGGCGCGGCCAATCTGTTCACCCGCAACATTTGGAAGTCCTACTTCAACCCGAACATCAGCCATGCCGGCGAGGCGTCGGTTGCCAAGATCGCCTCGCTCGTCGTCAAGGTCGGCGCGCTCGCCTTCATCACCTTCCTGCCGACGCAATATGCGCTCGACCTGCAATTGCTCGGCGGTTTGTGGATCCTGCAGACATTTCCGGCACTGGTATTCGGCCTGTTCACGCGCTGGCTGCGCGCCAGCGGACTATTGTGCGGCTGGACGATCGGTATACTGTGGGGGACCTGGACCGCGTGGAGCAACGGCCTGAAGCCGCTTGCGACCTTGCAGATCGGCGGCACGGCTTACGTGTTCTATGTCGGCCTCGGCGCGCTGATCCTCAATGCCGTGGTCGCGATCGCCGTCTCGGCGCTCGTCAACATGGCCGCGCCGCGGACGATCACTGCTCGATCTTGATATTTCCGGCGCGCGCGACCTCCGTCCATCGCGCGATGTCATCGGCGATGGTGCGCGCAAACTCGTCCGATGAGTTGCCGACCGGCGAAATACCGAGCGGCTTCAGCCGGGCGACGACGTCGGGCTCCCGGATGATCCGCCTGAGTTCGGCTTCGAGCTTTTTCACGATCGCGGGCGGCGTTTGCCTCGGAACGAAGATGCCGCTCCACAGCACGGCATCGACCTCCGTGCCGGCTTCCTTCATGGTGGGAACGTCGGGGAAATCTGCCGCGCGCGCCGGCGAGGTAACCGCGAGCGCGCGCACCTGGCCGCCTTTGACCTGGCCGGATACCGGTCCGGCGTCGGCAATGGTTGCGGTCACCTGACCGGAGATCACGGCCATCACCGAGTCGTTGGCGCCCTTGTAGGGAATTTCCTGCAATGGCGCGCCAGTCTTTTGCTTGAACAGTTCGGTGACCAGTTGAAAGGCGGCTGAGGACGACGAATAGTTCGCCTCTTTCGGATGCGCCTTGGCAAAGGCGATCAGGTCCGCGACCGACTTGATCGGAGATGCGGCATTGACGATCAGGATCAGCGGGAACGAGCCCAGCTCGGTGATCGGCGTGAAGTCCTTCACCGGGTCATAAGGCAGCCTGGCGTAGACCGCGGGATTGATCGCGATCGCACCGCTGGCGCCGACCAGGAGCGTATAGCCATCCGCGGGCGCCTTGGCGACGTATTCGGTTGCGACGATGGCGCCGCCGCCGGGCTTGTTGTCGATCACGACGGCCTGACCGAGGCTTTCCGACAGCTTTTGCCCGACAATCCGTGCGATCAGGTCGTTGCCGCCGCCCGGCGTGAAGCCGACCACGACGTGGATCGCCCGGGTCGGATATTTGGCGGGGTCTTCCTGCGCGCCGGCAGGCGCTGCCAAGGCGGTCAGACAGGCAATGACGGCGACACATCGGCGAAAGCTTTTCATGGCATCAGAGCCGCGTAATCTGCACATGAAGCACCGCAGCCTGGCCGTCGTCGACGGCGGCAAGACAGCGATCGATCGCCGCGGATAATTCGTCCGGTTCGCTGACGCACTCGCCATGCGCGCCGAATGCTTTCGCGATGGCCGAAAAATCCCGCCGCTCGCCCTGGCGGCCGGACGTCAGTCGCGACTGGAACTGGTCAGTCGCGGCCGCCACGCCCTTGGGATAGACGCGCTGCACCGCCGACTTCACCGCCTGCCATCCACCATTATCGAGCACCACCGTGAAGATCGGCACACGATACTGCTGCGCGACCGCATAGACGCTGTCAGGCGAGGAAAAATGAAATCCGCCGTCGCCGATCACCTGCACGATGCGCACATTGGGCTCTGCCAGTTTCAATCCGAGCGCCATGCCGCCGGAAAAGCCAAGTCCGCCGCCGGCAAGGCCGACATAGCTGCGCGGCCTGGTACGCGTGACGTGCTCCTGCAGGATCGGCGCATTGCGGATCGCTTCGTTGACGAGGATGTCGTCCTGCGAGATTTTTTCGCTCAGCGTCGCGAACAGAAACGCCGGCGACAGTGCGCCGGAACTTCCCTTGTTGGCACGGGCGTCGGCGCGCCGCTTGTTCATGGCCTGCCACGCGCCGCTCCAGCTTGCGATGCGCGATGCAACGCGTTTTCGAAAGGCTTCGTCCGCGCGCGCTTCGATCAGTTCGCAGAGCTGGCCGAGGATGGTGGCGCAATCGCCCTGGATCCGCAGGTCGGTCGGAAAGCCCCACATCGGAAAATCCGCCTTCAGCGGATCGACATCGATCTGGATCCATTTGATGGCGTCGGCGCGCTTGGCATATTGCGGCACGAACGGTACGTCGGAATCGAGCAGCAGAGCAAGATCGGCGCTCTCCAGCAGCGGCATCGGATCGAAACCGGCGAAGCAGGGGGATTCTTGCGAGATGTTGAGGTCGATCGAATTGAACTCGGCGACGCGGATGCCGCAGAGCGCTGCCAGGCGTTGAAGCGCGACCACGGCCTGCGCCTTGCGACCAAGATAGGCCGTGAGCGCGATCGGATTTTCCGCGGCTATCAGCGCATCCGCGATGGCCTCGATCCGCGCCGGTTCGATGCCGCCCGCCTGTACGCTGCCATAGCGCGCGGGCGGATAGGCCGGCATCGCCGCATCGTCCCATTCCTCGGCGAGCGTTTCGCGCGGCAGCATCATGTAGACCGGCCCGGGCGGGTCGCTCTGCGCGAACGCATACGCACGCGCGAGCGCTTCCTTCACCACGATGCCGGAGGGCAACGAATATTCCCACTTTACGTAGGGGCGAACGATGCTGGCGATATCGTAGGGGTCCTGCACGAAATGCACGTAGGTGTCGCGCGATCCCGGCAATTCGCCATGCAGAGTGAAGGGCGCGCGGCCGGCGAACAGCAGCACCGGCAAGCGGTAGCGAAACAGGTTCTGGATTGCCATGCAGGCATTCGCGGTGCCGGCATCGACATGGACGAACACAGCCTGTGCCTTTCCGGTCGCCAATGCATAACCGGCGGCCATGTGCACGGCCACGACCTCATGCGGACACAGGATCATCTCGGGATGCTTGCGCCCGTCGCGGTCCCACTCCGCGATCGCCTCGATCAGCGACACATGGTCGGTGCCGAGATTGGCGAATATATAGTCGATGCCGAGGTCGACGAGACCTTGCAGGAAATGATGCGCCGTGCTGTGGCGGCTCATGCTATTTCTCTGCAACGAATTTGTTGCGCAGCGTGCCGATGCCCGTGATCTCGATCTCGACCACGTCGCCGTCCCTGATGTTCGGCGAGGCGCCGTCGGTCCCCATCCAGATCACATCGCCCGGCCACAGCGTGAAATACTTCGTCATCTCGACGATGAATGCCTTGACCCCGAAAATCATCTCGTTGGTGTGGAAGCGGTTGCTCTCCCGGCCGTTCACCCGCACGACGGTTTCCATCTGGTCGAGATCGGCGGAGGTTTCGATCCATGGCCCCATCGGCTTGAAAGTGTCGGCGTTTTTCGCACGCCACAGCCCGCGATCGGCCTTCTGCCAGCTCCGCTCGCTGACGTCGTTGCCGATGGTGTAGCCGAACACGCAATCCATCGCGTTCGCCTCGGTGAGGTGCTTGGCTTTTTTGCCGATCACCACCACAAGCTCGCCTTCATAGTGAATCTGCTCGGTCGCGTTTGCCGGGATGATCACATTCTCGTCATGCGCGATCAGGGCATTTTGCGCGCGATAGCCGACCTCGGGGCGGTCCGGCACGTTCGGCACCTCGCCGCGCTTGTTGGCGGCTTCCTTGAGGTGCTTGAGATAGTTCAGTCCCACGCAATAGAAGGTGCGCGGGATCACCGGCAGCTCGATCTTGACCTCTGCCAGCGCATAGCTTCGCGGCGTGCGCTGCCATTCGGCAAACGGATCGCCGTCGACCGCGATGACGCGGTCGCCTTCCACGATCCCCCAGGACGTCTTTTCGTTAGCCGTGAATTTCAGCCAGCGCATGCAGCACCTCGCGCGGGTTCGAGGTTACTCTTCTTTTACCAGCGTCGAGGAGCCCGGACCTTCGCCCATGATCAGGAGCACGGCGTCTTCGTCCTTGGCGCCGTCCCAATGAACTTCCTTGCCGGTGTGGGTGACGAAGCTGCCCGCGGGAATCGGCTTGGTCTGGGCCGGATCGAAATGCGGTCCGGTTCCGACCCACCAAGTGCCTTGCAGCACCACGATATAGCGGTCATTGGGATGGAAGTGCGGCCGGCTGAAGTGGTTACCCTTGGTCCACTTGTTGTAGATCATGTAGAAGCCGGGCTTGCCGGGGTCGCCGACCACGACGGCGGACTGCGCCCCACGGGCATCGACCGGGCTCCACGGGATCTGGTCGGGCATCTTGATTGTGATCGCCGCCGGATTGAGTTCGGCCGCCGAAGACATGCTCAACATGCCGGCCAGCGCCAGCGGCATCAGCAGAAATCGCCAGAGCCGGTTTGTGATTTTCATGTTTTTCCTCCCGTGAAAACTGCTTTGGCCCTGGTCTGGGCCGCGGGATGCTATCCGGTCCACCGGCGAGGGAGCAAGGGGCGCCCCTGCATGCGTCGCGTCTCATGCCGTCAACATTTTGCAAACCGTGAATTTCGTTTGCTTGACCCAGTAAGCAATTGAAAACCGGCTGCGGCCAAAGTCGCTCCCGTCGGGACTTGGGAAGTCTTGGGAAGCCTTGTTTGGAAGCGTTGGGGAGACGATCGATGCGCGGAAATGCGACTCTGGAAAACGTGCGGCGCTATCGCGCCATTGCCTCGCTCTATCGTCAAACGGCGGCGTTCCGTCCCAACCAGCGCCAGACCCTGCTCGAGCAGGCGCTCGAATGGGAAGCCCGCGCGCTTTCCGAGCTCGAAGCCCATTTCGGCCAGCGTGAGGCAGGTAGCAGTCCCTTGCAGAGCTGGATGGTCGAGACCAGCACCTGGCCGATGCTTAACGCCGCGTAAGTCTTCAAATCCAGTCGGCGCCGTTGTCGCGCCTTCTATGCGGTTTTCCGGGGTTGCTCTTTGCTGGGCCATTGGCAAGAGTTGCGCGCACTCCGCCCGTGGTGACGGGACTCCCCTCGCGAAAGCCGCATGAAATATGACAATCGAAAAAATTCAACCTGACACGTTGTTCAAGCGCGCCGTCGGTGGCCATGTGCTCTATTCGCATGTCGTCGTCGCTTCCGGCGAGAAGCTCGTTTTCGTTTCCGGGCAGTTGGCGCGCGACAAGGACGGCCAGATCGTCGGTCCCAAGGACATGCGCGCCCAGATCACGCAGGTCGGCGAAAACCTGAAGAATGCGCTGGAGGCCGCCGGCGCCACGCTCAATGATCTGGTCAAGACAACAACGTTTGTGACCGATATCGACGAGTTCTTCAGGCACGTCGATGTCAGGCACAACTATCTCGGCGTTGGCTTGCCCGCGAGCACAACCGTTGAGGTGCGTCGGCTGTCGCATCCCGATCTCGTCGTCGAGATCGAAGCGATGGCGGTCCTCAAGGCATAGCGGCTTGCGTTGCACATAATGGCCCTTCTCAAGGCATGAGATTTGCCTGATGTTACGGCCGTTGTTTTTGCCCATTTCGGCTTTTGCCATTTCGTTTAGCCGATGAGAGGAAACCAGATGCCGTCCTTCTCCATGTCCCGCCGCGCCGTGATGCGAGGCGCAGCCGGCGCCGCACTGTCGGCGCCCTTCGTGTCCCGCGCGGCGTTCGCCGCAGTGCCGAATATTCGTTACGCCACCGGCGGCGGCATCGGCCCGAACGAGATGGAGACGATCATCTTCCTGGACTACGTCAAGCAGAACGTCCTGAAGAATTACGGCAAGGCCTACACGCTGGACATGACCTTCACGCGCGGCACGCCGGAAGCAGCGGCCCTGCTCGCCGCGGGGCAGGCCGACCTCGCAACCCTCTCGGGGCCGGCGTTTGCCACCATCATCGTCAAGGACGCGGTGCCGAACGGGCTGACCATCATCTCGGACAATTATCAGGATGGTCATGCCGGCAACGCGACCAACAGCTTCATGGTCCTGAAGGACTCACCGATCAAGACTATCGCCGACCTCAAGGGCAAGAAAATCGGCATCAACGCCTTTGCCTCGGCCGTCGATCTGGCGTTGCGCGTCGCGCTGAAAAAGAATGGCATCGATCCGCGGCGCGATGTCGAGATCGTGGAGATCGCGTTCCCGAATATTGCGTCTGCCATTCGTGAAAAGCGCATCGATTGCGGCGTGCTTGTCATTCCGTTCTTGGCGGTGGAAAGCCCAAAGGGCGATCTGCGGCCGGTTTTCACCGGCGGCGATGCCTTTGGCGGGCCTTCGTCAGTGATCTTCCAGGTCACGACCAACGCATTCCTGAAAGAGCATCCCGAGGCGGTCAAGGCGTTCCTCGCCGACTATGTCGACGGGATTGCCTGGTTCTACGACCCGGCCAATCGCGACAAGGCGATCCAGCTCGTGTCCGACTTCACCAAGTCGTCGAAGGATGTACTGAATTCCTATTTCGCGACAGGGCGCGACTACTACCGCGATCCCAATGCCTGCGTGTCGGCGCAGACGATCCAGAAGCCGCTGGATGCGATGTTCGAGGAAAAGCTCATCGATCGCCGCATCGACGTCGCCAAATATCTCAATGTCGGCCTGTTGCCGAAGCCGTGCGCCTTGTGATGGCCGAACTGCCCAAGGTCGAGATCAAAGAGGTTTCGAAAACCTATCCTGGCGACGGACAGGCGGTGCAAGCGCTGCAAACCGTCAACCTCTCGATCAAGACCGGCGAGTTCGTTTCCATCGTGGGGCCGTCCGGATGCGGCAAGAGCACGCTGCTCTATGTCGTCGGCGGTTTCCTCGATGCTGCGGGCGAGATTCTGGTCGACGGCAAGACGATCAAGGGACCCGGCATCGATCGCGGCGTGGTGTTTCAGGAATACGCGCTGTTTCCCTGGCTCACGGTGCGCAACAATATTCTCTATGGTCTGGAGCGGGGCGCGCTGCCAGGTGAAGAGCGCGGGCGCATCGCCGATCGCCTGATCGGCGTGATCGGCCTCAAGGGATTTGAGGATCGCTTTCCCCGCGAATTGTCCGGCGGCATGAAGCAGCGCGTCGCGATCGCGCGCACGCTGGCCTGCGATCCCGCCATCCTTTTGCTCGACGAGCCCTTTGGTGCGCTGGACGCGCAGACCCGCGAGGTGATGCAGGACGAGCTGTTGCGGATCTGGCTTGAGACCCGCAAGACCGTGCTGATGGTCACCCACGACGTCAATGAGGCGGTCTATCTCTCCAATCGCATCTGCGTGATGTCGGCGCGGCCGGGCAAGTTCGTCGAGGAGTTTTCGATCGACCTCGATCGCTCGATTCCGCGCGAACAGCTCTTCACCTCGGATGCGTTCAACAAGGTGCGCAACGCGGTCTGGATTTCGGTGCGCAAGCAGGCATTAGCGGCCCAACTCTGACATTCGCATCCCGGTTTGGCAGGCACTTTTGCGAATGTTAGAGTTGAAGGGCCGCTAACATCCTATATTTCTGATGGAGTTTTGGATTTGACATTCGCGTACGAGTCCGTGGTTTCGTTGGAGGCGAATGTCAAATCCACTCCATCAGCGGCGAAAAAGGCGGCGCATGCAGTCTGACCGCGCCTCGTGGCTGTCGTCGCCGCTCGGTCGGCTGCTCCCGCTCGCGCTGATCGGCGTGCTCTGGCAGGCCGCCAGCAGTCTTGGTTGGGTCGATCCATCATTCCTGCCGTCGCCGGGGCGGATCGGCCTTGCTGCCTATGATCTGCTGACGGGCCGCGAAATCCGCGACAACCTCTTCATCACGCTGTGGCGCGCGGGCCTTGGGCTCGTGCTCGGTTCGATCGCCGGCATCTGGCTCGGCTTGATGATGGCGCGCTCGCCGGCGTTTCGCGCCTATGCCGCACCGATCGTCGGCGGCACCTATTCATTGCCGAAATCGGCGCTGATCCCGCTCTTCATCCTGTGGTTCGGCATCGGGACAGTGACCACGGTCTGCGCGGTGTTCCTGGCCTGCCTGCTGCCGATGGTCGTCAACACCGCGCAGGGCGTAAACGCGACCCCGCGTGTGCTGGTCTGGGGCGCGGAAGCGTTCGGCACCCCGCCGCACGCGATGCTGTGGCGGGTGTACCTGCCGCATGCGCTCCCGGACATCTTCGCAGGCCTCCGCGTCGCGCTCGGCTTTTCCTTTGTGCTGGCGATCTCCTCGGAAATGATCGCCTCGACCAACGGCATCGGCAAGCTGATCTTCATGTATGGCGAGAATGGCGCCTATGACTACATGTTCGCGGCGATCGCTTGCGTGGTCGTGGTCGCATTCCTTGCCGATCGCCTGCTGCTGATGCTGACGGAGAAAACTTTGCGCTGGCATGAATCGGGGAGGGGACGGTGACAGCGAAGGCGATAAGCCAGCGCGGCCTTTTTCTCCGCTCGCTCGTCTCGGTCCTGACCCTCATCGCGCTCTGGGAAGCGACCGGCCGCGCGGGCCTGGCGCCGGCGTTGTTTCTGCCGCCATTCACGGAGGTGATTTCGGAGTGGTGGTCGGCATGCGCCGACGGTTCGCTGCCGCTTGATCTTGTCCTTAGCCTGTCGCGCGCCGCAGCCGGGCTTTGCCTGGCGACGCTGATCGGCGTGCCGGTCGGGATCGCGATGGCGCGCAGCCGCCTCCTGCACTGGTTGTTTGACCCGGTGATCGCGCTTGCGTTTCCGTCGCCGAAGATCGCGTTCCTGCCGATCTTCATCCTCTGGTTCGGGATTTACAGCCTGTCGAAGATCCTGCTGGTCGCGTTCGCCTGCGTGTTTCCGATCCTGATCGGCAGCTTTGCGGCGGCATCAAGCGTCAACCGCGTTTTGATCTGGTCGGCGGCGTCGATGGGCACGTCGCACGCGGGCGTGCTGTTTCGCATCGTGCTGCCGGCGGCGTGGCCGCGGATCTTTGCAAGCCTGCGCGTAGCGTTGCCGGTGGCGTTGATTACGACCTTCACCGCGGAGATGGTCTCCGGCGGCGGTGGAATGGGGGCAACACTGATGTATTCGCAGCGTTTCTTCGAAAGCCCGACCGTATTCGCCTATGTCCTGACCATGCTCGGGGTTGGACTATTGCTCGATTTTGTCATGCTCAGGCTGCAAGCGGCGTCGGCCTGGTCGCAGTCGGCCTGATTGCGCCGGTCTGGCGCATCTTCTAGGAGTAAGCGATGACCGATTTTCACGGCGTGTTTCCCTATCTGGTTTCCCCGGTCGATGCTGACGGTACCGTCCGCCGCGACGTGCTGGCACGGCTTTGCGACGATCTCATCGCTTCCGGCGTGCACGGGTTGACGCCGCTCGGTTCGACCGGCGAGTTCGCCTATCTCAACAACGCCCAGCGTTTGGCGGTGGTGGAGACGACCATCGCCGCCGCAAAGGGCCGTGTGCCGGTCGTCGCCGGCGTCGCCTCGACTTCGACGTCGGATGCGATGACGCAAGCCAAGGCGTATCAAAAGCTCGGCGCTGCCGGCATTCTGGCGATCCTGGAAGCGTATTTTCCGCTTTCGGATGCCCAGGTGGAATCCTATTTCCGCAGCCTCGCGGACGCGGTCGATATTCCCGTCGTGATCTATACCAATCCGCAATTCCAGCGCTCGGATCTGTCGCTCGATTGTATCCAACGCCTCTCGGCCCATCCACGCATCCAATACATCAAGGATGCCTCGACCAATACCGGGCGGCTGCTTTCGATCATGAATCGCTGTGGCGATTCCATCCGGGTGTTCTCGGCCTCCGCGCATATTCCTGCCGCGGTGATGCTGATCGGTGGCGTCGGCTGGATGGCGGGGCCAGCTTGCATCATCCCGCGGCAGAGCGTGGCGCTTTACGAACTCTGCAAGGAGGCGCGTTGGGACGAGGTGCTCAAGCTGCAGCGGAAGTTGTGGCGCATCAACGAGGCCTTTGCCCGCTATAACCTCGCCGCCTGCATCAAGGCAGCGCTCATCAGCCAGGGCTATCAGGTCGGCGATCCCGTTCCGCCGCAGAAGGCGCTGACCGCCGACGAGCGCAAGGCGGTCGAGGCGGTGCTGGCCGAGGTGGGGTGATTTCTCCGCCGCCATGCCCGGCTTCACGTCTTGGTCTGGCATCGAAGGAAGACGTGGATGGCCGGGTCAAGCCGGCCATGACAATTCTTTGTGTGGCGACGCTTGGCCTGTTCCTTGCCTGTCGGCTACAGTGGCTTTCTGATCAAATTTCAAGGACCATGCGATGAACATTCTTCCCGGCAATATGCGTTTCGGTGCGGGCAAACCGGTCAAGCGTCTGGAAGACCAGCGGCT